>JAGBLM010000014.1 GCA_017635415.1 Succinivibrio sp.
CTGCCTTCTGCAGCGGGACATCATACGCGTCAATAAGCAGCTGAATCATTCTGCCGGATTCACGGTAAAGCATCAGAGCCAGTGTTGAGATGAAGGCACTGCAAACATCTACGGCTTTTTCCATGTTCCCAGGTTCATTTAACTGATAGGCCTGATTGGTGCTAAACCCATAGATGTAAGAAAAACGGTTCTTATTCTCCACAGACTGTCTGCTACTTTCTCTTAAGAACAGAAATCTCTCGTATAACTCTGAAACAATACCAAGCATTGAGAAAACTGCTGAGGAAAACGTTCTGCCCTCAACACCTTTAAAAGAGATACTGATGACAGGATATTCACCCATAACTTTGTCACGCAGCTCTTTGTATTCATCTCCTGCCACCGCAAAGTTTCTGCCGTTGTCGATGAAGAATTTGTGCTGATATGACTTGTCACCCGGGTTCTGATAATTCAATTCACAGAACTCTTTTATCATACTCATAGTAAGAGTTTTGCCGAAACGACGGGGACGGATAAACAGAGAATTTAACACCTCGGAGGAACTCATAAAAAGAGTCTTCAAATAAGCTGTTTTATCTACGTAGTAGGCGTTATCCTCAATGATTCTTGAGAAATTTTCACAGCCTGTCAGAAACTTTATCTTCTTCATAAGAGCCTCTCTTGCACAATTGATTTAATTTTAACACAGCATCCACAACTCAAACGAACTGCAGAAAATTCAGAACATTCCTCCTTTTTAGTGTAACTGTAAAGTTTCTCGGACTTTTTTTATTGAAAAACAAAAAAGCTCCGGCAGATAATGACATATCGGTCGGAGCATAATAAGGTTTATGAATATACAGAAAAAAGAAAGAGATGTCTTTACATGGTGACTCCGTCTTTCCAGATCAGCATCTCATGGAAACCGCGTTTTTCGGACACTGAAGATTCACCTGAGGCAATTGACACGATATAGTCAAGAAGTTCATCGGCCAGTTCATCAAAGTTCGCACCATCCACCACCGATCCGGCGTTGAAGTCTATCCAGTTTCCGCCCTTCTTCTCATAAAGTGCCGTATTGGTGGAAATCTTGATGGTTGGGATCACGGTACTGAACGGCGTCCCGCGACCTGTCGAGAACAGGATCAGATGACAGCCGGCCGCCGCAAGAGCCGAACAGGAAACTCCGTCATTACCAGGAGCCTGCAGCAGATTAAGTCCGCTGTTCCTGACCGTGTCACCGTAGCGAACAACACCGTTGACTTCTGCCTTTCCCCCCTTCTGGACACAGCCTAATGACTTGTCCTCAAGGGTGGTGATGCCGCCAGCCTTGTTGCCTGGTGACGGATTTTCAGAAACGGTTTCACCGTGAGATCTGAAATATTCCTTAAAGTCATTGATAAGACTTACGGTCTGTCTAAACACATCCTCAGACACGGCACGATTCATCAGGATCTGTTCAGCACCGAACATCTCCGGTACTTCTGTCATGACAGAGGTACCGCCGGCTGCGACCAGCAGGTCGCTGACGCGTCCGATAAGCGGATTGGCGGTAATGCCAGAGAGACCATCCGATCCACCGCACTTAAGTCCGATACGCAGTTTTGACAGCGGTACGGGCTGACGGGAGCAGGAACTGGCCTTCTCAAGCAGCCTATCCATGACCGCAAAGCCTGATTCAAGTTCATCTTCAACATCCTGAGTATTCAGGAACATCAGGCGATCATCATCGGGATCGAGATATTTCTTAAACACCTCAATATTATTGTTTTCACAGCCCAAACCTAAAACCAGTACGGCACCTGCATTAGGATGTCTGCAGAAGCAGGACAGTATCTTCTGTGTTGTAGTCTGATCTTCGCCCATCTGCGAGCAGCCGTAAGGGTGAGTTAAAGCATAGCAACCATCGACATGGGCGTATAAGTCAAGTTTCTGCCTGGCATACGCCTCAAGTTCCCTGGCGATATGATTGACACAGAATACGGTTGGAATAATCCAGACCTCATTGCGGATACCCACCTGACCGTCAGGTCGCAGATAACCTTCAAAAGTCGTGACACTGCTCTTGCGCAGAACTGCAGGTTCTGTTTTACAGTATTCGTAAGAACCTGCGCCCTTAAGATTGGTTCTGACATTATGACTGTGGACGTGAGCACCTTTCTTTATGGCGCACACCGCTCTGCCGATAGGATATCCGTACTTGATGATAGGCTCGTCCTTCGCAATATCACGCAGGGCAAACTTATGTCCGAAGGTTATATCATCTGCAAGAGTGATTTCCCCTGCTGCAGTACTGACGACACTACCCTTTTTGAGATCCGAAAGAGCTACGGCTACAACGTCCTCAGGATTGATTATTACGCACTGCATCAGGAATTCTCCAGCAGATCTTTCATGGTTGCCTCAATACCGTCGGTGATTACGGCATGAGTAAGTTTTGCAGTCAGCGAAGTCAGATCGACGTCGGAGGACAAATCACGCCCCCACAGTCTGATATCAGACAGGATGGACTTGACAGTCAGCTGTGCTGAAGACTCTGATTTGCTGTAATAGGACCAGGCCTTTGACAGCGCCTCAACAGCATAGGCATCATCGACAAACTCACCGCTCTTGCCGCCTGCACGGACAACCTTTACCGGAGAAACACCGCCGCAGTTCTTATACAGTGCAAAATAGGCCGCCAGGGCAAAGCACAGTTTCTTAGGCAGGATCCCCTTCTTGCGGGCATCAAGGATACTTGGCAGAACACGGGCCTTAATCTTGGAGGTACAGTTCATCAGAATGGAGGATAACTGATGGTGCATGGAAGGATCGAGAAAACGGTTGACCACATCATCTGCAAATTCTGTCAGCATGCCCTTATCAAGGTTTACAGCAGGAATAATCTCATCATAGATTACACTGCGGGCAAAAGGACCGGTTACGCTGTTGGTCATCATCTGATCCACAGTATCAAGACCGGCAAGGAACGCCGCTGGAACATTTGAGGTGTGGGCACCGTTTAAGATCCTGACCTTACGCAGACGGTACGGAGTAATATCAGGTGCTACGACCACATTGAGTCCGGCCTTGTCAAACGGCAGCTGTTCCTTTATGGCATCAGAACCTTCAATGGCGAGGAAATGGAACATCTCACCGCAGGTCATCAGGGCATCGTTGTAGCCCAGCTTGGTCTCGTACTCTGCGGCATTGGCGATAGGATATCCTGAGACCACACGGTCAACAAGAGTGTTGAGGAAGGTACAATCTTCTGTGACATAAGCCTTAAACTCATCCTCAAGGCCCCAGTCTTCAATGTGCTGCAGCACAATGTTACGCAGTTTGGTACCGTTGTCATCCAGAAGTTCACAAGGCATGATAATCATACCGGCATCGCAGGCACAGTCCGTACCTTTGAAGGCCTTGAAACGCTCATAAAGGCAGGCGGTCAGTTTTGCCGGGAAAGATGACGGGGCCTCTTCCCCAAGACCATTTTCCTTTACATAGGAAATACCGGCCTCGGTGGTATTGGAGAAAACAAACTTAACCTCCCTCTGGCAGGCGGTCTCCTTGATTTTCTGCCACTCTCTGACATCGTATGGGTTCAGTCCCTGGGCGATGGTATTGATAACCTCGCAGACTTCAGTCTCCCTGCCGTCGACAATTCCATGCAGAATAGTCGTATAAAGACTGTCCTGAGCATTGAGTTTTGGGATGACACGTCCACGCGGTGTTGGCTGCACGGCCACTACTCTGCCGCAGAACAGTCCCTTCTGATTGAGGCGGAACAGCATCCAGTCCAGAAAACCGCGCAGGAAATTGCCCTCTCCAAACTGCAGTGCCCGTACCGGCAAATCACTTTTCAATTCAGGTTTCAAACCAAGATTCAGGGTATTCATAGTAAATGTGTTCCTTAGATTCGTGTAAAAATAATTTGTTGTGTATGTTGTAGTTAAATCATTATAAGAAACGGGCGCAGACCATAAATGGAGATGTGTAGCAAATCAGATCTTGCGCCCTGTTTTTTACTTTGTAAAATCAATCATAACCTTGAGCATATCGGCGCCATGAGCGGCAAAATCAGCAAAAGCCTGTGGAGCCTCAGCAAAACTGTAGGTGTTGGTGATTGCTTTTGCGAGGTTTACCTTTCCGCTTTTAACAAGATCGATAAGATTCAGGAAATCCTGTTTGAGGGCATTGCGTGAACCGAAGACATTCAGTTCCTTCTTCTGCAGAAGGGTAAAGTTGAAATCAAGATTCTGCTTGCCCACACCGATGAGTACCACACGTCCGCCGAAAGCGGCAGCGTCGATGGCACTCTGGAAGGTTGACGGCAGACCGACCGCCTCGATGGCGACATCAAAACCGCGCCCCTGTGTCAGTTCAAGGCATCTGTCGATAAAATGCCCACCATCATTGAAAATGCCACCGTCAAGATCGAAGTTCTCTACCGCGTAATCAATCTTCTTCTGTGCCACATCAGCAATATAGACCGTAGCCCCCTGTGACTTGGCGGCGACAGCCGCCAGGGCACCGATGGTACCGGCGCCAATCACCAGAACCCGGTCGCCCTTTTTGGCTCCGCCGCGTGTTACGGCACCGTGGTAGGAGATGCAGAACGGTTCAATGGCTGCAAGCTCGGCAGGGTCGAGACCTTTGCCGTCATAAATGCGCTCAAAAGGCATGGTAATGTACTCTGAAAAGGCTCCGTCTCTCTGTGCGCCCAGAGTCTCATTGTGTTCACAGCAGTTAAGAAGACCGCGCTCACAGCTGTAGCATTTTGTACAGTTGAAGTACGGATTGCAGGTAACCACCATGCCCTCCTTCAGGCCGTATTTTGAGGCGTCACCGTTTAAGGAAACGATCTGGGCTGAAAACTCGTGACCTGGGATCCTCGGGTATGAGGCATAGGCAAAGGTACCTTTGTAGGTGCCCAGATCAGATCCGCAGATACCTCCGCGCAGAACCTTTAAAAGTGCTTCTCCCTCTTTTGCTTCAGGTTTTGGGGTCTCAATAATTTTAACCTCACCTGGGTTTGGAATTATTATTGTCTTCATTTTTTATTTCCTAATAAGTTAAATCAGTAAACCAGATTCACAATGCCCGTACTGAATGCCGGTACAAAGGTAAGCAGCATCAGACAGCCCACCAGCAGGATATAGAACGGAACAGCCTCTTTGATGAAGGTTCCCATCTTGCATTTTGTGATGGAACAGGTGACAAACATCAGTGTGCCCATTGGCGGCGAGAGAGCACCAAGTGCAAAGTTAAAGATCACCACCATGGCAAAGTGGATCTCATCAATACCAAAATGTTTGGCCAGAGGAGCCAGTAGCGGTACCAGAATAATCATGGCCGCATTGCCTTCGATAAACATGCCGATGAAAAGCAGGAAGGCATTGACGCACAGTAAGAAGACCACCGCACTGTTTAATCTGTCGACAAACAGACTGGTAAAGTACTGCGGAATCTTCTCCTTGGTAAGTACCCAGGCAAATGCCGATGCCGCGGCAATGATAAGCATAATGGCGGCAGAGGTCAGCACGGTCTCCTTCATGCCTTTAACCACATCCTTAAGCGTCATTTCACGGAAGATTACGCCTAAGAGCAGAGAGTAGACAATGGCCACGGAACCTGCCTCAGTCGGAGTGAAGGCGCCAATACGGATACCGCCGATGATGATAATCGGCAGACACAATGGCAAAAAGGCTCCTTTAAAGGTCTGCAGAATTCTTTTTGGCGAGGTATCAACCTTATAGGGACTGCGATAACCGCGTCTGTAGGAGACAAAACCAACCAGCAGCATCAGCGCCACACAGAGAATAAGTCCAGGACCAATGCCTGCAATAAACAGCTTTCCGATGGAAACATTGGCAATTGAGCCATAGATAATCATGGCAATTCCCGGAGGAATGAGCGGAGTAATAATGGCTGATGTTGCCACCAGTACTGAACCGAAGGCTTTGGAAAAGCCCCTCTTTTCCATCTCAGGGACCAGCATCTTCGCTTCCATAGCCGCATCAGCAAGATTTGAGCCTGACAGACCGCCCATCAAAGTAGCCACCAGTACAGTCACATGACCTATACCGCCTACCACGTTTCCGACCAGAGCCTCACAGAAATCAACAATTCTCTTGGTAACGCCCGTGTAGTTCATAAAGACACCGGCGCAGACAAAGAACGGAATTGCCAGCAGAGGAATCGACTGACCACCGGCCAGAACTCGCTGGGCAAAGATCACCGACTTAAGTTCAGGGTGCAGCAGAAAATAGAGTGAGGTAGCACCTAAAATGGCGATAAAAACCGGTAATCGCAAAAACAGAAAAACCAGCAGAAAAATACAACTTAAACCGACAGCAAAATCCATGTTCAGGCCTCCTTAATCACAGCAGAGGCAGACAGTTTTTTAAACTCTGCAAGTCTATTTTTGAAGGCGTAGGTTGCACTGATTATCATAGTTACGCAGCAGATACAGATAATAGAGTTGATATAGGTGAAAGGTACATTGAGGATCTGCGTGACCTTATTGGTCTTCATAGCAAGTGCCACTATATCCGTACCCAGATAGCACAGATAGGCAAGAACAAGCACCACGATAATGTAATCAACGATTTCGATAATTCTCTGCACAGATAACGGCAGTTGCTCAACCACAATTTCCACGGCAACATGCGAACCATAACGGAACGCTGCACCACCGCCTAAGAAAGTGAGCCAGAGGAAACACCACAGCTGAACCTCTTCAGCCCAGATAATGGGAGCATTAACAAGGTAGCGCATAATCACGCCGCCAAAAGTAACCACAACGAGGATTGCCAGAGCGACACAGGCCAGTAGCAGATCAAGGTTGCACATTATTTTTTTCAGATTCATTTGAATTATCCGCAGACAGACGGTAATCGGATATAAAACGAGCGTCCTTAGGACGCTCGTTTTAAAAATTACTTCATGGCGTTCTTTACAGTCTCGTAAAGACCTGGAGTCCAGTCGCTAAAGTCAGGCAGGGTGTAGAACTTCTTTGAAGCTTCGACGAGTTCCTGCTTAAACTCTTTTGAAGGATCAACAACGGTAACACCTTCGGCCTTGAACTTGGCAAGGATGTCAGCCTCTGAGTCGTCAACAATCTTGTTCTGATAGACGCCAGCCTCGTGGCAGGTCTTGATGAGCAGATCCTGCTGTTCCTTGGTCAGTGAGTTAAAGAACTCGGTACCGACAACCAGATTGGTTACGTTAAGCACGTGGCCGTCCAGCAGCAGATATTTGGCAACTTCGTGGAATTTTCCGTTGTACAGAACAGCCAGAGGATTCTCTACACCGTCGATAGTGCCCTGCTGCAGAGCGGTATAGACTTCACCAAGAGACATTGGGGTTGGAGTTGCACCCAGCACTTCAAAGCCTTTAACCTGGATCTTGTTGGTTGGAACACGGATCTTGAGTCCCTTGAAATCAGCAAGACTGTTAATTGGTTTGGTGGTCAGAGTATGACGGGCACCGTATTTCCAGTCTGCACCGATAATCTTGAGGTGAGCTTTCTGCTCAACGAGTTTTTCCTGATCTTTAAACCACTGAGACTGACAGAGTTTGAAAGCCTCATCCCAATTGTTGTAGAGAAAAGGTCCAAAGACAATACCCATATCCTTTACGCCACGGTCAGCAAAGAAGGCTCCGTCAGTTAGAGTGGCGATTGGTTCGCCGGCTACCATCTGATCCATTACGTCATCTTTGGAACCTAACTGCTGTGAAGGATAGAGTTCGACTTTGAAAGTACCGTTTGATTCCTTTTCCAGAAGTTCCTTCCATTTCTGGCAGCCCAGATCAAATGGCTCGCCAGGGTTGTTGGCATAACCGATGCGCAGAGTAACGGTATCAGCAGCATAGGGTGCAGTCATACCGCCAAAAGCCATCACAGCAGTAACAGCAGCAGCCAAAGCAAATTTCATGGTTGATTTTTTCATATCGTTAATTTCCTTATGTGTTTTAAAGATATACTCTGCTCTGATTAAAAGCATCAAACGTGCCAATCAACTAAAATGGCTTAGATCACCTATTACTTCCATTCAAGTTTTCTTTTTGAAACATTTTTATTGACGTTTATGTTTCATGACGTTTCATATTGAAACAAAAGATTGTTTATCTGATCACAGAATTAGATGGAATGAGTAAAATTTTGGATATCTTATAAAGAGAACAGGTCTACCGTCCTGATTTGTTGATGGGCAGGCGTTTATTATCTCTCAGAGAGATTACCTAAAGATTTAACCACACAGTCCTTGCCGCCAAAGCCAATACCAATGCCATACACCCTACTGTACTGCTCCCTGATATAAGGTTCTGCGTACTGTTCATCAATGATTTGTCCTGTAGCGTCCTGGGCACTTACGATGCGTGATAATCTGTCTTTTTTCCCAGTTTTAAACTCAAGAACAGTAACAGTATCAATAGAATCATTCTTAAGTACCACATCAGGGTAACCTGAGCCTTTTTCAATCTCCTCATAAAAGTCGATGCCCTTTGCCGCACAGGCAAGACCAAGTACTCCGGTCATAAAACCGTGATAGTAAAACTCAGAGCCACTGTTTCTGACACTTAAAAACTCTTTTAACATGGTACCTATCAGAGACTGAGACTCTTCAACCTTATTCTCCATTAAGAGGTCAACAAGGGTCAGCGCCTGATTGAACCAGTAAGGA
>JAGBLM010000015.1 GCA_017635415.1 Succinivibrio sp.
ACCACACGGTCCATCATCTGAGAGATAACATCCTGTACCGACATCCAATACCTGTTAAGAGAAAACTGATGAGGACAGTGTACACATTAGTGTAGAAGATTAATAGATCTGATTCTTATACTGACCAGTTCAGATCTATTCATATCCTTATTTTTTTAATAGGATCTGACAGCGTAGAAAAGGCAGATTTGTAAATTTCGTGCGTAGGCCCTGAGAAAACAGTCTTTGGAGAAAGATTGTTTTAACTTTCCTTTTTTAGTTTTCTTCATTTCAAGGACAACGGCAAGATTTGCCTATTCTGGCACGAGGTTTGCTTTAAGAATAAAAAGCAGATTGAGTCATTTATTTGTCGGGTGGTCTATGTCTGAAATAAAAGCATTTGATGACAGTACTATCAGTCCTCGAACAGGTCTAGTAGGGGACCACCGCAGTCTTGATAAACTGCGCCAGTTAGGGCTTGGTGATAAGAAACAGCAGGCATTGGCGCTGAAGACCGCGGCTGAACAGTTTGAAAACCTGTTTATGGAACACTGGTATAACGCCATGCGTCAGACAAATGATACCATCAACCCTGATTCGCCTCTGCACAGCAAATATTCCTCCATGTTTGAGGATATGCTTACCCAGCAGCACATTGCGGCGGGAAACGGCAAAGGAAAACTAAACAAAAGTTCTATAACCTACATGATCGCCAAACAGTTTGCCAACTCTTTGGGGGATCAGGGTAAAGAACTGTTAAAGGAACTTGAACAGGGTGGTGACAGTACAGTTCCTGGAGTTATTTCCTCTTACGGAGCGAAGAATATTACTCCTTATAAGGATCCTCGCGTTAATGCACAGCAGGCTTTAAGTGTTTTGCGTAAGGCCTATGATGAATTGCCGTCACAGGAGAGCATGCGATCCTATGAAGGTCCTGAAGACTTTGTTAAAAAGATGATGCCTTATGCCATCAGGGCAGTCGAAAATGCTGGTTTTAATCCTCTGGTGCTGGTGGCTCAGGCTGCTCTTGAGACCGGCTGGGGCAATCATGTACCTTCAGGCAATAATTACTACGGAATCAAGACCAATTCCTCCTGGCGAGGTGACAGCGAGGCGCTGAACTCTCCTGAGTTCAGAAACGGCAGATACGTTACAGAGGTCAGCAAGTTCCGTAAATATTCTGACGTCCTTGAAAGTATGAAGGACTATATCTCCTTTATCAAAGAGAATCAGCGTTATGCCGAGGCAGTGGACAAGAGTTTTGACACTGACGCGTACTTTGAGGAGATCCAAAGAGCAGGCTATGCCACGGATCCGCATTACGCCGAGAAACTGAAAAATATTTCAAGACAGATTGCATTTATGGCATACAAATAGCATGTAGTTTAGTAGAGAGATACTAAAGGCATTTTTTTGCCACCTATTTATAAGGTTGTGATTATGGACTTACTGAAGATTGGAAAATATGGCGTAAAGAATGCGCAGACGTTGCTTAATACAACGTCCAACAACATTTCCAATGTGAGCACTGAGGGCTACACAAGAAGACAATCCATAACCTATACAAGCACTGTTGACTGGGGGGTTGGTGAGAACATCACCTCACGTGTATACAATCAGTTTGTGCAGCGTCAGATGTATAGTGATTTGGGCGCATATAAATATTATGAGGCATACAAAAACGGTATGAGCTCTGTTGACAATATGCTGTCCAATTCTGACATGTCTATCTCAACATCTTTTAACAGTTTCTTTGATTCCCTGTCTGATGCGGTGCAGAATCCTACTTCTGCAGGCAGTCGTGAAGAAGTGATCGCTGAGATGACTTCGATGATGAACCGTTTTAATTCTCTCAATGGGGGCATGAAGGAGGAACTTGCTGTCATCAATGATCAGGTTAAGGATGACATTTCGACACTGAACGAAAACCTCAAAGCACTGCGTCTGGTCAATATGCAGATCCGTGCTTTTGCCAACAAGCAGGAGGCGGATCTCACCGGTTCAAATGAGAATGAGCAGTATCTCGAACTCTTTGATCAGCGTGATCTGCTCATTAACAAGATTTCCTCGCTTGTTGATACTAGCGTTACTACCAATGAAGACGGCTCCTATTCTGTATATATGAAGTCCGGGCAGTTACTGTGCAACGCCGAATCTTACGCCGAGTTTTCCTGCGCTCAGAACGACACCAATCCGACCAAGCTTGAAGTCTACATGACTTTTAATCACTATGCCGGTGTTAAAAAGGATCTTGCTCCTGTAAAACTTGGTTATGAGCAGATCGGTGGATCCATTCAGGGCCGTCTTGACGCAACCAATGAGATTCGACAGACGATGCGTGATCTGGGGCAGTTGGCAATGGCCTTTGCCGACTGTATGAATGTACAGAATGCTGCCGGTATCACCCTTGCCGGAACATCAGGCGGAGATTTGTTCAGCATGCCTGAATACATTATGGGGGTTGGTACTGTTGCCGGAGAAACCTGCCATCTTACCTTCAACTACAACGAGGGTGCCAACTATCCTGACTGCGATTTTCTGGTTGCTTTCGATTCAAGCACCGGCTCTGCGGATTATTCTGTCTTTAAGGTTGATGCCAATGGCAAAAAAACAGAGATCACCTCAGGAATAACCCCGTCAGCCACAGCCGCCGGCGGTTTAGCACTTAACCTTGATGATTATGGTGTGACTCTCACCTTCAACAAGAGTGCAACCGACATGACCGGTATCTTTGTGATTCAGCCGACCATTGACTGTGCCTCTTTGATAAGTGTAAATGCCAGCAAGGCTGAAGATCTTGCTTTTGCCTCCGCTGTCGTGACCTTTACCGGGGACTATGATTACACGACCGGAAAACTTGTTTCCAACAACAAGGGGGATGCGGTCATTACTCTCAATGGTATGACTCTGACAGGTGATAGCATGGGTGTTTCCATCAGCGCCACCAGTTCACCTTCTTTCAACAGCGGTGCTCCGGCAAAAATCGTCATTGCGGAAAATAACCCTGCATCAACAGGCATTGCAGGTAAATACGTCTATCAGATTCAGGATACTGACGGCAATGTCTTAGGCTATACCAATTATGAATCCAAAGGTCAGAATATTTTTGCCAATGCTGTCTGGACTTCCGGTGCTACCTATGCTGAAGGCTATCCTGGCTACGATGTTTCGGTTTCGGGAAATGTTGAACCTGGTGACGTATTCTCAATTGCTATCAATGAGAATCCGAATTCGGACAACAGCAACGGTGTGAAACTGGCAGCCAAACGTACGGCTGACGCTGTCGCTACCAACGGTGTTCATGATGTAACCTTCTCAGAAGGTTATGCCAATCTGACCTCAAGACTGGGCTCAGCGGTAATGGCGGCAAATACCGACTGTGAAGCAGCAGAAACCAAATACGAGCAGACCAGGGCTGTATTTGATTCGGCTGCAGGTGTTCAGCTTGATGAGGAGGCTGCCAGCCTGATTCAGTATCAGCAGACATATACAGCCTGCGCCAAGATAATTCAGGCCTCTCAGACAGTGTTTGATTCACTGCTGAGTGCTATGTAAGGGAGGTTAGGTTATGCGTATTTCAACCTCAATGACCTATCATAAAAATCTTAAGTATATTCAGGATGCCAACAGCAAACTGGATAAGACCGCTGAAAAATATAATACCGGCGATGCCTTTCAGTCAGCCGGAGAAGATCCTGCCGGCATGAGTGCCAAGATTAAATATGAATCTGCTGTTGCTTCCTATAAACAGTACGCAAGAAATGCCTCGCTTGCGGCGGATACTCTAAGTGAGGAAGAGACTGCACTAGGTTCGATGTGGACTGCCTTAAACAGCGCTCATACCCGTGTGATTCAGGCGGTTGACTCGACCAATAATGCCGACAACTTTGACTCTATCGCAGAAGATCTGATGCAACTTCAGACTCAACTTTTTGACCTGATGAATTCCCAGAATGCCGAAGGTGAATACATTTTCTCCGGCTCCAATTCAACGCAGCAGACCATGACCTTAAATTCCATGGGACATTATGTCTGTAACGCCAATGGCTCCATAAACTCCGTTCAGGTCGCGCCAAATGTTTATGTCCAGGTCAGTGACAGTGGACTGAATATCTTTGAAAATTGTGATATTGCAAGAGAGTATACGGTTACCGACGGTGCTGAAAATCTGCAGTACTATCAGGTAGCCAATTACGATAATTTCAACACCATTTTCAGCAAGTATCACTATACTCAGGCTGATGGCTCGACCATGCCGGCAAACGCCAATACTTTGACTCTTGATGTTGCTGACGGGAAATATACTCTGAGTATTTATGATGTGCAGTCTTCAGGCTATGTCACTCTTGCCGAGGGCGAGGTGGAGAAAGACGGAACCATCAGGACTCAGGGCTTTGAGTTTAAACTCAACTCGGCAGATTTTGCAGGAACGGTTACAGCAAAGCTCGGCAACTGGACGGATGATGACGGTGATGGAGTCTATACCGATGAAACCAAATATAAAGATAATATCCTCAATCAGCTGACAAAGATCATTGATACTCTCAAAGACAACGACCTTTCTACTCAGCAGCGTGCGGCTGCACTGGCAACAGCCCAGGAAACGATTCAGCTTGCTATGGATCAGTATGATCTGTATCGCGGTCGTGTCGGTTCTAGGGAAACGGAAATAGACACCGTAATTGCTTCAGATAATGCGCTTTCTTCCATTAAGAATACCGCAAAGGCAAATCTCACTCAGGCAGATGCCATTGCCACGGCATCTGAACTGGCAAGTTATCAGCAGATGCTGTCAGCATCAAGAACAATTTACTCCAAGGTTCAGGGTACAAGTTTATTTGACTATATCTGATTTTTAACTAATACTAAGAAAATGCGAGGGAAGAGAATATGATTACCATAAATTCAGTTAATAACGGTATAAACGTGTTGGGAAGTGCTCAGGACACTGGCGCTAAAACTGGGAACACCAAGATGGATACTGCAGTGCAGACTAAATCTGCAGTGGTTGAACTGCAGGGCAAGTCTGAAAAAACAGCAGCAGTATCATCATCTGTTGCCGTAAATAAAAATAATGCCGCAGCAATGGCTGCCGATATTGCCGCTCTTTTAGGAGGAAGCGGTATGGCAACCCAGGCAAATGTAAGCGGTTTTGATGCAGCAAGACTGCTCGCTTAATTGCTCTTTTCTATGAGGATATGCCTGTGATGAGGCATATCCTGTCTTGTGTGTTCCTGTTTTTCTCAAGAAAGGATCGTCATCAGGATGAACATTCTTCAAAGATTGTTTCATAAGTTACCTTAATTTTGACCTGAACTTTAATTATCTTTTCATAAAAACAATAAATTAACAGGGAACTTAATAAGTTGGTGTCCCTTTACTCACATTTTTATTGCTCCTGCACCTGTGCGTACGCCCTGAATCAAAAGTGATTAATATCACATTTTCTTAAAAATTCTTATTTTTAAAAATAATATTAATTATTTGAAAAACCATTTAAAATCTGCTCGTTAACTTGTTTATGTAAAATTAATTTGAAAATTAATTAAAGTTACCCGTTTTGTAATCCGTTATCTAGATAGGAAGAAGGGATGGTGTCTGTAAAGTACATATCCCTCAGGAGAGAATACGGAATAAAGCACCCTCTAAAGGAGGGGAAGGCTGATTATTATGAGCACGATCGCATCAGTATCGTTTGGTTTAGACCAGACCGCGTTGCAAAGCTTCGGGGGCTCGGGCAGGGTGGATAGCTCGAGTAGTCCGGGTTTTGAGTCAAATTCAGTTGTATCTTCGTTTAAGGAAGATGAGGTTGATTTGTCTTCAGGTTTACAGAATAAACTTGTAAACAAAGAATCTGAGGAAAAGGATTCTGAGAAGATTAACCGTTTTGCTCAGGAACAGGTTGCCAAGAAGCAGGAAGAAAAAGAGGAAGAACTCTCTGAGTTTGAGCAGAAGATGGCAACCGAGGTGTTTAATGACCTTAATCGCCAGAACATTGGTCTGTCCTTCTCTATTGAAAAGGATATGGGATCTACTGTGGTCAGTGTGCTTGATAACAATACTGAAGATATCATCAGACAGATCCCGTCAGAAGAGTTTTTGAAGCTTGCCAAGCGTATCCACGACCTTAAAGAGCAGCAGACTTCAAGCTCTGATGATTCAAAGGATGTCCTAAAGGGCATACTGCTGGACGATCAGGCTTAACTTTAAAAGATTTGATCCTCTGCTACCAACCATAGCAGAGGATTTTTTGTGTATAATCATCCCTTATTTTTGGTAAAGAACTCTCAAGATTATCCTAACCTTGTCGATAAGAAGATATTAGAAGTTTGTGAAATCGTATATTTGAAGTTTGCAGGAGAAGTTCAATGTACGGACGTAATATGAAGGCTTACAGAAAAACAAATCTGGAAGCGGAATTATCGGTTGCCAGTCCTCATCGCGTTATTCAGATGCTTTTCGAGGGACTGATTGAGCGTCTTGCTCAGGCTAAAGGTGCGATTGCACGCGGTGATCTGGAGTATAAGTCAGATCGCATTTCAAAGGCTGTAGGCATTATTAATGGTCTGCAGTTGTCTTTGGATCGCACAAAAAATCCAGAACTTGGCGAGAGGATGTACGCTCTTTATGATTTTATGAAAGAGCTTTTGGGTAAATCCAGCCTTTCTTTGGATGTTGGTCCAATCGATGAAGTCGTGAAACTGTTACTGCCAATTAAGCAGGCCTGGGATAAAATTCCCGATGATATTAAAGAACAGACGAATGCCGAGATCATGGCTAAACGTAGTTAATAGCGAACAGAAAAAAGGGAGAAAGTATTTTACTTTCTCCCTTTTTTGAATGATAACGAACAGTCCCGAAGGTAGTTTCAGGTCTGATCCTAGTTTAGATGGTGTGAACAGAGATGGTATTTGTGGTACCGGATGGAACCAGAGCTCCGTTAACCATAATCACATTATCGCCACTTTTAACAAATCCGTATTCAAGCGCGAGTTTCTTGCCAAGTTGGAAGAACTCATCGGTTGACTTGATGCGATCCACCAGTTTCGGTGTTACACCGCGTACCAGACACAACTGACGGGCTGTCTTGGTATTAGGAGTAAGTGCCAGAATGTCTGCTGTTGGGAAATACTTGCGGATTGCTCTTGCTGAACTGCCGTGCTCGGTTGCGACCACAATCAGTGGTGCATTTAAGGTTTCAGATGCCTCAACGGCGGACATGCATACAGCTTCGGTTACGGTAACCGGAGAGTTATTTGCCCGTCCTTCTTTTATCTTGGCATGTACCTCACGGTCTGTTCGGATACAGATGTCGCTCATTGTCTGAACCGCTTCACGTGGATATTTACCCTTGGCTGATTCTCCTGACAGCATTACTGCATCAGTACCGTCAAGTACGGCGTTGGCAACGTCACCAGCCTCTGCTCTGGTTGGGCGAGGATTTTTCATCATTGAGTCCAGCATCTGAGTTGCGGTAATAACTGTTTTTCCAACCTCATTGCAGCGCTTTATGATGCGTTTTTGGGTAAAGATAACTTCCTGCGCAGGGATTTCTACACCCATATCACCGCGGGCTACCATGATTCCGTCGGCTGTTGCCAGAATATCCTCAAAATTATCAATACCTTCCTGATTTTCTATCTTGCAGATAATTTTAATATCCTGTCCGCCGTGTTCATCAAGAAAGTTTCTGATATCCAGCACATCACGACGGTTACGGGTAAAGGAGGCGGCAATAAAATCAACATTTCTCTTGATACCGAAAAGCAAATCATTTTTATCCTGCTCTGACAGGAACGGCATACTGATATGACTGTTAGGCAGGTTGATACCTTTGTGCTCACCTAGAAGACCATTATTTAAAACTTCACATCTGACCTTTGTATCGTCTACAGAGAGGACTCTCATGCCGATAAGACCGTCATCGAGCAGAACCATGTCTCCTTTTCTGACATCTTTATAAAGGTCAGGATAGGTAACAGTTAATGTTTCCTTGGTACATGGACTATTTTGTTCCATAGAAATGGTAATCTCGTCACCTGCTGTAAGCTGAATCTCTTCACCGTTGATATTTCCTCTGGTTCTGATTTCAGGTCCCTTGGTATCAAGCATGACCGCAAAGACCTTACCGGTCTTTTTCATGATGGCTTCGAGTTTATCAATTCTTCCACCATGTTCCTCATAATCTCCATGAGAGAAGTTTAGTCTCATGACATTCATTCCTGCATCAAGCAGGGATTCCAAAACCTCAGGATTTTCTGATTTAGGTCCAATGGTGCAGACAATTTTTGTTCTTTTCATATATAAGCCATCCAACGAAGGAGATTTGTATTCAACTTTTAAGCGTGCGAATTATAACAAAAGCCAAATAAATTTTGTGTGATATGCTGTAGATGATCACAAAAAACTGAAAATATTATTGCCATGCAAGAAAAAACTGCTTGGATTTTTTTGTTTTTGAGAAAAACAAAAAGGCCGGTAAAAACCGGCCTTGAATTGATGTTCTAATATTTATTAGAACAGCTTGCAGTAAATCAGTATCTGAAGAGCAAGAGCACCAAAGGCAAGTGCTGCGGCTAAACCATAGCACATAAAGAAGGTGATCTTGGAGTGAATACCGAAATCATGTGAGGAATGGTGAATACGGTGCAGAGAATAGAAGCACAGTAAGAACACAATTCCAAACAGAATTAAGCTCAGGAACCAATTACCAAGCAGACCGCTGATCTGAGAGAAATTAAGCATGCCTGAAGTCAAATCAGGAGCAGTTAATCCTGCAACAATCAGCAGTACAAGCAGAGATGGCAGAGCAATAGCAGCAACCATGCCGCCGGCACCAAACATAAGCCAGTAAATTGGCTCGTCGGAACGGGAAGGAAGAAATTGACGCATTTGTTAATCTCCTTAAATGGTTGCAAAGGCAAATACCAGAATTACCACGGTAGCGCCTATGGTTGCAAGGTAAAGACTGCCTTTAACTACATACTCTGGTAAACGCTCAGTTGAATTCTTGTTCATGAAAACACGAACAGCTTTTGGCATGAGGTTAAACCAGGTTACAGCGTGGAACAGTTGGGCAAACAGAGTAATTACGTTTAAGACGAGAATTATCGGATTGCCAAGGAAGTTCTGTAACCACCATAAGTATGGAGCTGCAGACTCTGCAGTAGCTGGCTGAACTTCAAGTTTGCACATTGCAAACAGGAACAGACCAAGAACAATTTCAAGAACAAAGAACAGTGCGGTAACTGCAGTAAGTTCACGCAGCATGTACATTTTGTAGAAAGAGTTCTGAGTCCACCAGGTAGCAGCATGAACCGGCGGATTATATGGCTTACGATAAGACTTTACTTCGCTCATTTATTATTCCTCCGGCTTAATCATCTTAAACACATAGTCGGTGGCTGACATCTTCTTACCAAGCTGGATAGCCGATGAAGGGTCAACGCTCTTAGGGCAAACCTCAGAGCAGTAGCCAACGAATGTACAACTCCAAACACCTTCTTCAGCATTAAGGAATGGCAAACGCAGTTTCTGACCACCGTCACGGTTATCAATGTTGTAGCGATAGAGCAGGGTAAGTGCTGCAGGACCAATGAACTTAGGATTAAGTTTATACTGAGGGCAGGCAGCATAGCAGCAACCGCAGTTAATGCACTGGGCGAACTGCAAATAAGCCTCCATCTGCTGAGGAGTCTGTTTGAAAGACTTGGTCAGCGGCATATTCTTGTCCTTAGGGGCAGGAATAATGTATGGCTTGATGCGCTCGATCTTCTCAATAAGGTCTGACAGATCAACAACCAGGTCGCGTTCGATCGGGAAGTTTGCCAACGGCTCAATCTTCATGTCCTTTCCTTCGTAATCACGCAGGAAGGTCTTGCAGGCCAAATGAGGAACACCGTTTACCATCATACCGCAGGAACCGCAGACAGCCATACGGCATGACCAGCGGAAGGAGAGGCTTGGTTCGAAATTGTCCTTGATGTAGAACAGAGCTTCGAGAACAGAGGTCTCATTGTGGTATGGAACATCAAATGTCTGTTCCCATGGTTTCTCATCCTGTTCAGGACGATAACGCTGAACGGTGATCTTCATGGTCTTATTGTTAAGGGTCTGTTCCATTATTTTGCCTCCTTGGCCTTTCTTGCAGCTTCGGCAGCTTCAGCTTCAGCGCCGTATACACGCTTAGCAGGCTGGAAGGTGGTGATCTTTACATCGCTCAGGGAAATATCTGGTAACCCAGTTTCCTTGTTGTAGATTGCCAAAGAGTGCTTCAGGAAGTTGACGTCATCACGCTGCTTGTATGCACCGTTAGGACCATCCAGACGCTGGTGTGAACCACGGGATTCCTTACGGTTGATAGCAGAGTGAACCATACACTGAGCAACATCCATGGTGTAGCCTAACTCGATGAGGTTCATCCACTCGGTGTTGAATACACGACCGCGGTCGGAGAGAGGTACATTTGGCAGGCGCTGCTTTAAGGCTTTCAGTGTATCGATGGTCTTCTGCATGCCTTCTTCTTCACGGTAAATGCCGACGCCCTCTTCCATGGAGTTACCCATTTCAGAACGGATCTTGGACATTGATTCGCCACCTTTGACGTCGAACAGGGACAGGGCACGCTTCTCAGCTTCTTCAGCCTGACGATCAAGTTCCGCGCTCTCGTAGACGTTCTTGATGCTCATTGCGCGTTCTGCCATCGCGTCACCGGCAACTTTACCGAATACGATGGTTTCAACCAGTGAGTTGGAACCAAGACGGTTAGCACCGTGAATACCAACAGAAGCGCACTCACCACCGGCATACAAGCCTTCCATACGGGTTTCTGTACGACCATTGGTCTCAATACCGCCCATAGTGTAGTGAACAACCGGACGAACTGGAACAGGCTGCTTAACCGGGTCAACACCTGAATAGGTCTCAGCCAACTCGCAGATGAGAGGCAGACGTTCATGCAGGTATTTTTCACCGAGGTGAGTCAGGTCGAGGAGAACAGCTTCACCTAATGGATATTTAATGGTACGACCCTTCTTTGATTCGTTCCAGAAGGCCTGTGACAGACGGTCACGTGGACCAAGTTCCATGTATTTATTCTTTGGTGAACCGACCGGAGTCTCTGGACCGAGGCCGTAATCCTGCAGATAACGGTAATGATCCTTGTTATAAAGAACACCACCTTCACCACGGCAGCCTTCAGTCATCAGCAGACCGCAACCTAACAGACCGGTTGGGTGATACTGAACGAATTCCATGTCACGGATAGGTACACCATGACGATAAGCGAGGGCAATACCGTCACCGGTAACAATACCGCCGTCGGTGTTAAATGCGTAAGCACGACCAGCACCACCGGTAGCAAGGAATACAGCTTTAGCATTAATCTGACGGAACACACCGTTCTGCAGGTCGTAGCAGACTACGCCGCGGCAGACGCCATCTTCTTCAAGAAGATCAAGAACGAAATGTTCATCAAAACGCTGAATTGAAGGGAACTGCACGGAGGTCTGGAACAGAGTGTGCAGCATATGGAAGCCTGATTTGTCTGCTGCGAACCAAGTACGTGGTACCTTCATACCACCGAAACGACGCACGTTGATGCTTCCGTCAGGTTTACGACTCCAAGGACAGCCCCAGTGCTCGAGCTGATAGAGCTCTTCTGCAGTGTGGCGAACGAAGTATTCGCAAACGTCCTGTTCACAAAGCCAGTCACCGCCGGCAACAGTATCTTCAAAATGTTTCTGGTAAGAGTCGTCATCACGTACAACACCGGCAGCGCCACCTTCTGCAGCCACAGTATGGCTACGCATAGGGTAGACTTTGGAAATGAGTGCGACACGAAGCGATGGATTAGCCTGTGCAACTGCAATAGCAGCACGAAGACCAGTACCACCGGCGCCGACGATAGCGACATCTGCTAAATATTTTTCCACGAGTATCTCCTAAGTTCCAGGGTGGTATTGAGCGTTCTCGCTCACCTGACCCCAGACTGCAAGCAAAAAACATTATAAGTATAAATGAAATTGAGAAAAATTTTTAGCTTAAGCAAAGCATTTTTAATTCTAACAAGTTGATTTTTATGGTTAGATAAAGGTAACTTACAGATTGTGATGATTATATTTTCCTTTTTTTTAAAGGAATAGGACAATTATTTTGCTCAATTTCAAGCAAAAAAAGATCACTTTTTAAGTGATCTTTTTTTTATTGAAATTTTGATCTGTGTCGAATTAAGTGTCCGGGGCTATATCAGCATCTGCTGACCAAAAAGAACCTTATTGCCACGATCAAAACCAGCGGTTAACTCGGTTGTGTTTCCCGTCCACATACAGATTACGGTACTGCCGTATTTGAAATAGCCGATTTCGTCACCGCGTTTGAAACTGAATTGCCCCGGATCAAAGTAACTAACCTTGACATCCTTGCGCCTGACTATATGTCCCGCCCAGCTGGTGTTTATGGAACCGACAAGCGCCGCACCGACCATAATAACCGCAAACTGACCGAGTTCTGTCTCAAAAAGACAGACCAGCCGTTCATTTGCGGTATATAGTCCGGGCATCCCTGAAATATTGCGTTTGCCGACAGGGAAGTGTTTCCCCGGAACATGTACAGTCTTTACAAGACTGCCGTCAATTGGCATATGAATTCTGTGATAGTTGGATGGAGATAGATAAATAGTTGCAAATCCACCCCCCTCAAACTGGGCCGTATCGCGCAAGTCACCTCCGACAAGAGCACGGAGACTGTAGTCAATGCCTTTGGCCTGAATGAGTCTTCCGTTGATTATATCGCCAGACTGACCTACGGTACCGTCAACCGGAGAGATGGCTGCACAGTCCTGCGCTATAGGACGGACGTCTGCCCTGAGTTTGCGGATAAAAAAATCATTAAAGGTCTTATATGAGGAAAGATCTTTGTTTGCTACTTCATCAAGATTGATATTGAAGCTTTTAACAAACCCCTTTATCAGGGCCTGAGTCAGCACACCCATGTTCGCGTCCATCAGTTTTCCTGATAAACCTGTAAGCAGACCAAACGGTGTTACGGTCTCAGTAGCTCTTAAAAGTAATGTCGAAAAAGACATAAGAATGAATGCTCCGTTCAGTAAGCAATAAACTTTCCATATCATAAATGAACCGAGCATAAATGTGCAAATTTGATGAGTCTAATGTGACATTGAAAACAGTACCTGCAAATTTTTTTTTAATTATCATCTTGCATCAAAAAAAAATTTACGTATAATGAACCCCACTTGCTGAATGCGGGAATAGCTCAGTTGGTAGAGCATAACCTTGCCATGGTTAGGGTCGCGAGTTCGAACCTCGTTTCCCGCTCCAGTGAAAATCGTTTCGATTCAAATTCTTATCATATTTCAGTAAAAGTTTCACAAGTCTCAGGACTATAGATCATTTCTCATTCTGAGGCGTTTTCTTTCATTCTATCCCTAAATTTCCCCAAAAATCTTCATTCTTCTGCAAGCAACTCAAAACTTATCTCAATATCTATCAAAAAATCACCTTAGTTCTTTGCCAAATTGGTGAATTTTATTTTGTTTTTCTTAGTCCTTTTGTTGTATAATCGGACTATATAAAGAGGTGATTTTTATGAAGGTTCCTGAAGAGATTAGAAAGGTTAAAAGACCTGTTAATACGATTGTTGAAGATTCAGGTAGAGAGGGGCCAAAACGTTATTCT
>JAGBLM010000016.1 GCA_017635415.1 Succinivibrio sp.
AGGTAACTCTCCCATGATTTTCTCACGAAGTTCTCTGTAATCATCACCTGCAACTGCAAGATTTCTTCCGTTGTCTACAAAGAGTTTCTGCTGATAGGATTTGTCCTCTGGATTTAGGTAATTAAGTTCACAGAATTCTTTGATCATATTAAGATTGAGAGTCTTACCGAATCTGCGAGGGCGTATGAAAAGAGCGTTCTTTACCTCATAGGAACTCATAAAAAGCGTTTTTAAATAGGCGGTCTTATCAAGATAGTAAGCACCACTACTGATAATTTCAGCAAAGTTTTCACACCCTGTCAGAAACTTTTGATTTTTCATTAGAGCCTCACTTATGTCGCTCTATAAATTCTAACATAGGGAAATAATACGGTGGTATTCTCTTCGGAAACACTACCTACTGTTTCGACGTAATAGCTGTGATTCCACAGTACTCCTTTCCTTAACTGTTTCTTTAATTCTGGATACTGTATGAATACTCTTCTGGCGGTTATGCCTTTAAGCATTTTTACAATGTAGGAAATGCTGACTTTAGGATGAGCTGATACAAAGCAATGAATATGATCCTGTTCTCCAACTTCAAGCATATCAACTGTAAAGCCTTTTTCCTTACCTATCTCTATTGCAAGATTCTGTATATAAGCTTCAATTTCTGGAGATAAGACTTTTCGTCTATACTTAACCGACCATACCACATGATAGTGTATGTTATAGACACAAGTTCGAGGATGTATCGCTGAAGAATATCAGAATGCCGGAGACTCAGTCAGGATTCAGGTTTCAGCTGCTACTGCTTCTCTGCCAAAGACAGTTTACTGAGGTTCTGCAAAAACTCTTCTTCGTATATGACTCTAAGCCCAAGCTCCGTAGCTTTGGTAAGTTTGGAACCAGGATCTGCGCCGCAGATAACGGCATAGGTCTTTTTCGACACTGAACCTGAAACCTTGGCCCCCAGCTCCTGAAGTTTTTCTTTGGCGGTATTTCTATCCATTGACTCCAAGGTACCAGTAAGAACATAGGTTCTGCCAGCAAGCGGCAGTGCAAGAGCATCTGTCTCACTGCGCTGCGGCAGCGGTGAAAGTTCTATTCCAGCCGAGAACAGAGATTCCCATGGTTTTGCCACCAGTCGGTCAATAATTTCAAGGTTATGAGGCTCTCTGAAAAAGTCCACTATGTGCTCAGCACCGACCGTACCGATATCAGGAAGATTGGTGAGGGCGTTGAAATCTGCCTTCATCAGATCAGAAAGACGCTCAAAATGAGAAGCCAGAGTTCGGGCGGTTGATGAACCGACATCTCTTATTCCCAGAGCATAGATAAATCGGTCAAGAGGCACTACCCTTGACTTATTGATAGCCATAACCAGTTTTTTAGCGGTAACAGTCCCCAAAAGGCGAGGCTTATGATTATCATTACCAGGATCGAGTAGTAGTGAGGAGAGGTCATTTTCGGTGAGGAAATAAAGATCTGCCACATTCTTAACCTTGCCCGAGGACACCAGTTCCTCCACAATGCGGTCACCAAAACCTTCGATGTCCATCGCATCACGTGACACAAAATGCCTGATCCCTTCTCTTAACTGGGCAGGACAGACCAGTTCCCCTGTACAGCGGGCCACCGACTCACCTTCAAGTCGTTCTATTTTACTGCCGCATTCTGGACAGACTTCCGGGAAGATAATCTCTTTTTCCGTACCGTTACGTTTATGTTCCACCACTCCTGAAACCTGAGGAATAACGTCTCCGGCCCGTCTTACTATAACCGTATCGCCTATTTTCAGTCCAAGACGCCTTATTTCATCCTCATTGTGGAGAGTGGCACTTGACACCGTCGCTCCGCCGACATAAACCGGCTGTAATTTAGCGACCGGAGTTACGGCACCGGTTCTCCCGACCTGAAATTCAACATCCACAAGAGTGGTCATCATTTCTTCAGGAGGGAACTTGTAGGCAATTGCCCAGCGTGGGGTTTTGGCAGTAAACCCCATCTCCTTCTGCAGTTGAAGAGAATTGAGTTTCAGCACCACCCCGTCAATATCATAGTTAAGCCCCGATCTTTTGGTCAGAATATCCTCATAGTACTCCCTAAGACCTTGCACGCCGTTCACCACCCTGATATGCGGATTAACGGGAAGTCCCAAACTCTCAAGGGTCTTGAGTCGTCCGTACTGGGTATCAGGCAGTTCAAGTCCGCGGCACTCCCCGACATAATAGGCGTTAAAGGTCAGAGGTCTTCTGGCGGTAATTTTAGAATCAAGCTGTCTTAAACTTCCCGCCGCGGCATTTCTTGGATTGGCAAAAACCTTTCCTCCGTTCTGGCGTGCGTTTTCATTCCAGCGCTCAAATCCGTCCCGGGGCATAAACACTTCGCCACGAACATCAAGGTAATCAGGGACTGACTTGCCACTCAGTCTTAAAGGTATGGCCTTAATCGTGCGGGCATTGGCAGTTATGTTCTCACCAACCCGCCCGTCACCGCGGGTAGCCGCCTGAACCAGAATGCCTGACTCATAAATAAGTGAGACGGCCAGTCCGTCAAGTTTCGGTTCTGCACAGTATTCAACACTCGCAGTTCCGACAAACTCGCGCATGCGGCGATCAAAATCGAGCAGTTCGTCATTATTGAAGATATCCCCCATAGACATCAGCATGACCTTATGAGTCACCTTGTCAAATGAGGATAAGACGGCATCACCCACTCTTCTGGTCGGAGAATCCTCGGCAATGATGGAAGGATCGGAAGTCTCTAATTCCACCAGAGTGCGGTACAGACGATCATATTCGGCATCCGGTACCTCAGGAGCATCCTCGGTGTAATACGACCTCGCATAACGGTTGAGAAGATCTACAAGTTCTCGATAGGAATAAACTTCAGACATGATTACCTGCACTAACGACTTGAACAACGCTGCCTATTACACCTTAGTGCAACTACTCAGGAGTCTCGTCATAATTCTTGAGAATGGCCGCAGTTCTATCAAGGTCCTGAGCGGATAAATCATGATAGTTATTGTCCTGGATGCGTCCGCCCAGACGTTCAATAAAAATATCAGCAGCCATGCGCATCGCCTTGAAATAGGCACAGGCGCTACCCTTTTCCGGCAGATCCATATAAATGGCCAGAGCAGACGTCTCATAATGACTCATATCCGTCGGGAACGAGAATGGACGTTTTAAAGAGCAGATGCGAAACACCACCTTGTCCTTGGTGGTTGGATTCTCATAGACATAAAAAAGATTGCTGTCACCGCGCAGGAAGCCGTACTTATCACAGATCTCCTGAATATCCTCGCCCTGATACGGCTTGTCACTGTCAGACATCACATTCAGTTCATAAGTATCGCTCAGTTTTTCCGCAGGTTCTGCCTGTACGCTGATCTCCTCCTCAGGAACTGTGTCCTGAGCAGAATCTCTATGTGCTGAAGATGTTGTTTCGTGCTCGAATGTTTCATAAGTCTGCTGCACAACCTTGTCTCTGTTAGGCAGATCGGTAGTGACGATCCTGACTTTACCCACACCGTTTGACTTGATGATCTCCTGATCAAGCTTATTGTTCTTCATCAGTTTACGGCTAACACTTCTACCGGAAAACCACAGACCATGAATAACAAATCCAAGCACAGCAAGGGCTCCGATAATAAGAATAATCGCACTTGAATCGTTTATTGACATGGTTACCTCCGCACTTAAATACGCTTCACGCTTGGTATATTATATATGTAGATGCTTTTTCTTTCAGAATTTAATTTATCTCATTTTTAAGAGTATAAAACCATAAATGATACAGGAATCTCAAGAATCTATCATCTCCCCAGGAGAATCACTCAAACTTTTAGGCGACGGTCTGAAGATTGCCCTGTCAAAAGAGTGCAGACTCTACATCATTGTTCCAATTATCTTCAATTTCTTTATTCTTACTGCAGTAGGTCTGTGCCTCTACTACAATCTGACCGACTTTGTAAACGAAACAACCAGTGGACTGCTGCCTGACTGGCTGTCGTTTCTGGCTCCGCTGGTTGAACCGCTGATAGCTTTTCTGCTTGCTGCGCTCATTATCTTTCTTTCCGTCTACTTCTTTTCAACTCTGGCAACCGTTATAGCTTCACCATTCTACGGACTTCTTGCCGATAAGGTGGAGAAGATGCTGAACAATACCCAGTCAGAAGATCTTGGTTTTAAGGGGATTATCAGGGATATTCCCCGTATCATAAAGAGGGAAATCAGAAAACAGCTGTTTTTCTGGCCTCGCGCCCTTTTGTGCTGTGTGGTAAGTTTTATTCCCGTGATAAACGCCGTTGCCCCGCTGTGCTGGTTCCTGCTCAGCGCCTGGATGTGCTGTCTTCAGTACACCGACTATGCTTACGACAATCATAAAATCTCCTTTATGACGATGCGGCACGATCTGGCTGCTAACAAAACGGCAACAGTATTTTTCGGCGGCATTATTGCCGTAGGCATGATAATTCCCGTCCTTAATCTGCTACTACCGCCTGCGGCAGTCTGCGCGGGAACAAAATATTATCTGCTGGCACAGAAACATTACGTCATAAACAAGGAGCTGTAAGTAAGGATGTATACACTCTCAGGAGCCGCTATTGCCGAAGGAATGGCTGCAGCACCGGCAAAGATCATTACCGGCTCACACAACGAAAACAGTGCTGTCGAAACCAATTCTTCAGATCCGCAGACGGAGATCGATTTCTTTTACAAGAAGAACCGCGAATTTGCTGACCGACTAAGAGAAATAGGCAGCCCTGCTCCTGACCGTATTCGCGATGTTTTCGGTGCCGCGGCAGGCTATCTTACCAACAGTAATAATCTCAACGAGATTGTTGCGCTTATCCAGAAAGGCTCCTCCTGTACCATGGCCTGCCGAAGCGTATTTCTTTCCAATCTGCATAAATTCAGCAAAACAGGCTCTGCTGATGATGAAGAGGATAACAAACAGATTTATTCGCTGGTGATCGAATTTATCTCCTCTCTGCACTCTCTTGAAGAGGCAATTGTTGATGTGCCTGAACTTAATGCGCCATGTGTGGTTGTGGCAAAAGATTTAAGTCCGGCACTTTTCCTTTCTTTGCGCACCGATCTTGTCAAAGCCGTTATCCTCGAAGGAGGAAGAACTTCAGGACATCTCAGTATCGTCCTAAGAGAACTGGGCATTCCTTCTATTTTCGGTGTACTTGGCGCCACCTCCATTAAACAGCAAAGTCCGGTTCTTGTTGATGCTAACAATGGAGTGGTCGTAGTGGATCCGCCGGAGGCAACCACCACATCTCTTCTTGAAAAGCACGATTTTCTCGATAAATTTGATGATGACGATTCTCTTTTGAATGTCACTATTTCCTGCTCGGTAGGGGCTGTCAGGCAGAGCGGAGACAATCATATCTACCGCCACCACGGTCTTGGACTTCTGCGCTCGGAGTTTCTCTTCTTAAGCAGCGATCATGAGCCTACAGAAGAGGAAATGACCAAAAGTTTCGCCGAAGTCTTTTCCCCGATTGACCAGACTGCACCGGTTACTGCCCGGACTTTCGATTTTGCCAATGATAAGAAACCGCGTTTCACTTTAAATTATGACGAATCAGGTCCGCTTAAAGGCTATGGCGCCTGCGTTGGTACCAGACTTTTGAAAAAAGAGTTGAGGGCACTGCTCAAAGCCTGTCCTGAGCGCAAAATAACCATTGTTTTCCCGCTGGTGACCAGAGTCTCTGAAAGTAAGTATCTTCATAATCTTGCCACTGAATGCGAGCAGGAACTTGAAAAGGAGAAGGTGCCGCATTCAGCTTATGAAATTGCGCTGATGATCGAAACTCCTGCCGCGGTGCTGTCAGCCAGGGCTTTTGCCGACCACTGCTCCATGTTCATTATCGGCACCAGTTCACTGGCAGAGTATGCCGCAGCCCCTAGACCTACCGACGTAGCCTTTACTCCGGCCCTGGCAAAAATGTTGATGATGGCGGCAAAAGCCGCACATGATGCCGGAGTGCCGATCGGAATTGCCGGACAGTACGCACCGCGTATCGAACTTATGCCGTTCTTCTTCAGCATGGGGACCACCTACATTACCGTTGATACCTATCAGGTAGCAAAACTTCGTCTGGCGGTAGAAAGATTGAATATCGATGATATCAAACCTTGCTTTGATGAAGGTCTTTACCATAAGATTATGAATCTGTTTACAGGTCAAGAACTGGCCTGTTTAATTAACCAGTTAAACCTCAGAGAGTAACTATGTCCTTTTTCAGTAACCTATTTGGTAAATTGTCCAAGGAGAATGAACCGCATGATAATGCGGATTTAGTTCTTTATGCTCCGGTAAGCGGAACTATTCTGCCGCTCAAACAGGTTCCGGACGTAGTCATATCTGAGCGCATCGTCGGTGACGGCATTGCCATCGTTCCTGAATCAACGGACATTCTGGCACCATGCGACGGTATGATCTCAAGTCTGATTGCCACGAATAACGCATTTGCACTTCGCGCCTCCAACGGTCTGGAACTGTATATCACCTTCGGTATTGGTCTTGACCGTTATTCAGCTAAAGGCTGCACTTCTCTGGTTAAAACTGGCGATATGGTGAAAAAAGGACAGACTGTTTTACATGTAGATATGCCAACCGTTTCTGACGCTATTGAATCCACCATTACATCAATCATCGTGATCAGATCATCAGGAGATATAGCTCGTGTGGTAAGTGCAACACAAAGTAAGGCAATAGCTGACGAAACCCCGATATTATGGGTTGAGCTCAATAAGAAAACTCCCGAATCAGCATAAAATCATACCGATTTATTTTATTTTGACCTAGCGGTTTTAAACGGTACCTAATTTTTGGGAAACAGGCGTTATGTCAGAGTGTACAGTTACATTACTTAACAATCCTTATGGCAAATCCTCATATGAGGATATTCGCTCGAGGAAGAGAGCCTTTGTCGACAAAAGTTTGATGATTAAGTACCTCGATAGCGACAGTATGAGCGACTATCCTGTACTGCTGCGTCCCCGTCGTTTCGGTAAATCAACCTTTGTGCAGATGCTCAAGTGCTACTATGACATTTCCTATGCTGACAGATATGAAGAACTGTTCTCCGGAACCAGAATATACGAGGAGAATCTGCCTACTCACAACAGTTATCATGTCATCGATTTTGATTTTTCGTCAGTTCCTGCCACAAATCAAAACATTCTGTTTTCCAATTTTTCACTAGCAGTTTTAGATGGTATACGTGATTTTCAACTGCGATACCCTGACTTTAGTTTTGATTCATCAGATCTAGATAAATCGGATCCAACCGCGCTGTTTTCTGCATTCTGTCTTTCTTACGCAGATTACTCTAAAAGAAAAAATCTATATCTACTTATTGATGAATATGATAA
>JAGBLM010000017.1 GCA_017635415.1 Succinivibrio sp.
TCCGGCTTCTTCCCGAAGATAGAGATTGCACCCTGCGGACATACAGCCAGGCAATGCTGGCATCTCCAGCATCCACGCCATCCGAAGCGTTCAAACTCCTTCATATATGGATAGCCGTCCTGTCCAAACTCGATCACCATGCCGGAGCAGGTATTGATGCACTTTCCGCACTTAACACATTTTGATTTATCCACCACAAAATGAGTTTTTGTCTCTGCTCCCACGATCAATCACCAACCTTCACAACGATCTTTCCATTTACTTTTCCTTCATCGAGAGCGATACACGCCTCACGGATATTCTTAAAATCATAAGTTGCACCGGTCAGTGGCTTCAGCTGGTGTTCATCCATAAAGTTGAAGATATCCTGCATCATCTTTGTTGTCGGATAATTGCTGTAAAACCCGGTCAGACACACGCCGTTCGGGATATCCTTGATGGGATCAAAATGATTCCACTCATATACTTTTCCAAGCACACCGGTATTGCAGACGATGCCGCCCTGCTCCGTGGCTCTCATGGTATCCTTGACCGTCTTGATCCCGATCAGTTCCAGGGCCTTAGTAACTCCAGTCACCTTGCCCCGAAGGCTGCCATCATCCAGGATACACTCATCACATCCTGTCTCCTTAAGAAGCTCCATCTTGGATTCTCTGTGTGTGGTTCCGATCACAGTACATCCCAGAGCCTTCGCGAGCTGGATTGTTACATATCCAAGCGCACAGGTGGCTCCGCGTACAAGAAGCTTATCCTCTTTCGTAAGCCGGAGGCATTGAAACAGGGAACCCCACGCCGTGAAATAGGTCTCCGGTATTGCCGCCATCTCTTCCCATGTCAGAGCTGACTCTACAGGGAAAACATGATGAACCGGAAGCAGGGCATATTCCGCATAACTGCCGTTAAAACTCCGGCCCATACCGCCCATAAGTGCAGCAACCTTCTGGCCAACTACCCAACCACTGTCTGACGCATCTACAATCTCACCGACACACTCAATCCCCGGAATGATTGGCTTTTTGATATAGTCGTTTTCAATCTCAAACTCTCTAAGAATGGCTTCCGAATGATTCATGCCGAAAGCATTTACCTTCACAAGCACCCATCCCGGCTTTACTTCCGGTATAGCAATATCCGTCAGAAGAACATCCTCTCCCTTTGTAGGTTTGTTTAACACCACAGCCTTCATCATCTTATCCATCAGCCTTCCACCTCCTGAAACAATTCTCCGTTTTCATCTGTCCAGCACTGCGGATCATTCGCATAAAAATCTCCGTAAGTGCCTCTCGCTACCGCCGGACATCCTCTGCACCATGCAAGTAGTTTGCATTTGGAGCACTTGCTGAACTTCTCGTACTCACGGTAGCTCTCAACACTTGTCACCCACAGATCCGCAAGTCTGTCCTCAAATACATTTCCGACTTTGCTCTCTGCTACTCTCCGGCAGGCATACACATCACCCGACGGCAATATCGTCAAATGGCAGTTGCCGCAGTTGCATCCGCCATAGATCATTCCATTTTTTGCATTCTCCGGGATTTTGAACTCTCCCGTCTCATATTCATACAGCGTCCAAAGATGATCCTTCTTGTTAAAGTAAGTCTCGCATCCTTCCGCTTCGTATTCCTTGAACTTCTTATCACAGATTGCCAGAAGCTCTCTGTATTCCTGTGCGGTCATGCTAGCATCCAGATCACCGCCGCTCGGTACATATCTGGAAAAGGCAAATACGTTTGCCCCAGCCTTTACCACTTCATCAATGATTCCCGGAACCTCCATACGGTTCGTCTTGGATACAGTCGTCATGATAACGCTGCGGATGCCTGCACGATTGATGCATCCGATCTTCTCCAAGGTGCAATCATAAGAACCCGGCTTCCGGAACCAGTCGTGTGTCTCCCTGAGACCGTCAAGAGAAAGCTGATATTTCTCACAGCCGTACCATTTTAGTTCACGGCATACCTGGTCATTTAAGTGGAATGGATTTCCCAGGATCGTAAACTTGATATCATGCTCCTTGATAAGTTCTAATAATCTCCAAAAATCAGGATGCAGGATCGGATCACCGCCGGTAATATAGAAATACGGTGTTCTGCCATATACTTCACAGAAATCAAGGCAGTTATAGAATGTGTTCTCCATCTGCTTCCAGTTCATGGAAAGCAGGCAGGTATGATCCCCTGCAGAGTAGATATAGCAATGCTTGCATCTCTGATCACATTCATCTGTTATATGCCATTGAAAAGAAAAATAAGGTTTCATGATCCTACGCTCCAATTCCTGATTATCTTAAACAGCTTTATGCTGATATCTCTCTGAAAAGATCCTCCGACCTTTGACAGCCGGAGGATCAACTGTTTGGCCAAACAAGATTTATGCTGAATGCTTTCTTATTTGTCCCCTGCACCACAAGCGCTTCCACAAGCTGCAGGCTTCTCTTCCGGCTTGTCAGCTGCTCCGCATGCTGCCGGTGTCTCTGCAGGCTTATCGCCAGCGCCACAAGCACTTCCGCATGCTGCGGGCTTCTCGGATGCACCGCATGCTGCCGGCTTGTCAGATGCGCCACAAGCGCTTCCAGCTGTGTTCTCATTCCATCCTGCAATGTTTGATAATGCCATGATACGTACCTCCTGTTTGATGAGTTTTGTTTCAGCAGGCACCATTGCCTGTCTGTGATTCTTATTATACGGATGCCTGAAAATCCCACAAGCACGCACCTTTTTGTAACCCTGGTTACTTTTTTGTAACTTTTGCGGATTTACTGGCTTCATGGAACCTATAGGAGCAGAAATTTTTTTTGACTCCCCAATTATCATTGACACAAGTTGAGTATTGCACTATAATTTAACTGTTACATCATATTTAAATGTAACACCCTAAAATAAATATTATAGGAGGTATCCTCTATGAAGAAAAAAGAAGAACTCCCAGATTGCCCGGTAGCAACCACAGTATCCCTGATAGGCAGCAAATGGAAACTGCTCATCATGAGAAACCTGCTTGTAAGACCCTGGCGCTTTAACGAACTGCAGAGAAGCCTTGAAGGGATCAGCCAGAAGGTTCTGACTGACAGTCTCCGCTCAATGGAAGAAGACGGCATTATTACGCGCACAGTATTTCCCGAAGTACCTCCCCGTGTAGAATATGCTCTTTCCGAACTCGGCGAATCCATGCGCCCCATCATCAAATCTATGGAGACCTGGGGAACAGAATATAAGAAAGGACTTGGGTAATACATAGAAATTATCGGTTATCAGAGAAATTCATCCACACTGACCGCTTTGCCATAATTCAAAAGAAACATTGAAACAATTAGAAAGTTTTACCCCTCTGCTCCTCTAATTGAAAAAGAGCCGTTTGCCATCCTCTTTGGGGACTGACTTACGGCTCTTTTTACAATAAATGGGTGAATGACTGAATGCCTTGGTTTTGTTGAATTTACTTGGTTGCATGGAATGTATCGCGGAGTTGGTTCCTCTTCTTTTTGTTTGTATAATACTTTTCCTTCCGACAGTTTCGCGCACATCCGCAGCAGGCGGTCTTTGGCAATTCGTGGTTCGCTCATGGTTCACCTCGCAAGTGATAAATTAAATTTTGCGTTTGTGTTTCATTTTTTGCAGCAAATCGTTTGCAAAATATTCTGTTATACATATTTTACGCCTGTTACTTTTTTCCTGCAACCAATAAAAAAAGAACGGCGTTGCCATTTACTAAATCTTATTTTAGCAAACAGCAACGCCAAATATTGGCATTATGAAAAATCTTTTATTTTTTTCAGTTCACGTTGCATCAGGTTCTGTTCTGCACTCGCTTCAATCCTTGCTGCTATTAACGCTTCCTGCCAATCACTATTCCCCGATTTCAGAAAACAAA
>JAGBLM010000018.1 GCA_017635415.1 Succinivibrio sp.
ATCCAAGAGCAGCTTGACAAATACAAGCTGGTCGGCCGGGATGCTCCCTGCAGCAACCCTCAGAATATAGCTGCCATCATTGACGGTATCTACGCGGGCTACATGGAGGTTGTTGAGAAAATCAAGCCTTCGTGGCTGAAGGAAGGCGAGTCCCTGCTGGACAGTGATGACGAACGCCGCATTAAAAGCGACATCCGTCTCACCCTCCAGATGTGGGATGTTATCAGCTGATGACAACAAAAAGGCAGTCCGAGTTGTTCTATAACCTGGGCTGTCTTTTGTTGCCCCCTGAGCGTTGAACAGACCTGACGGTTGTTTAACAAAAATGTGGCTGAAAATCCCTTTGGGCTGCCGGGATGGTGTATAATACAAGTATAAATGCGAAGCATTAAGCGGGGGTGAAGAATATGGAGAATATGGAAAAGAAAACGTGTGACAACTGCTGCTGGCTGGAGTTGTTCTTTGATAAAACTGAGCCGCACACTTGTGACTTTAGTCATGAGTTAGGCAAAGCACAATGTTTTTAACTAAAATATGTAGGTAAAAACACATCCTTAAGAAAAAAAGGAGGGCTGAGCGATGAAAATTATGACTTCATATAAAATCAAAATCAAAGATTCTCACAGTGCTTTCTCTGATACCGTAATGATTTATCGCCAAGCCGTGGATTTTCTTATTGGTGTTGTTTTAAATGAATGGACGGCTGTAAAAGAAAACAAAATGCCTTTAGAAAAACAAAGAGCTATCGAATATGCTGTCCATCGTACCAAAACTAACTTGTACCCAAAATATGATTTCGATTCTAAATTTGGTAAGTTCCCCAGTTACCTCCGCCGTGCGGCAATTTCTGAGGCCATTGGCAAGGTTTCTTCCTACAAAAGTAATCTTGCCAGCTGGAAAGAAAACCCGCAGGGCAAAAAACCGGGACTGCCGGTGGCTGGATATATCTACCCGGCTATGTACAAAGACAACTGCTTTGTCTGTACCGGCACTTATACAGCCCGTTTAAAAGTCTGGATTCGCAACACATGGGACTGGGTTCCTGTTCAACTTCGCAAGTCGGACGTGGACTACATCCAGAGCCACTGCAGAAACCGCAAGGAATGTATACCAACACTCCGCCGCCGGGGCAGAAACTGGTATCTGGAATTCTCGTTTGAGGAGAAAGTGGAACTTACCAATAAACCTATAGAACAGCAAATCATCATTGGCGTAGACCTTGGCATCAACAACGCCTGCACTTGTTCAGCCATGCGTTCAGATGGCACTGTCATCGGCAGGAAGATTCTATCTCTGCCGAGAGAAAAAGACTCTCTGAACCATAAACTGAACAAAATCAAGAAGGCACAACAGCATGGTGCGAGGAAAATGCCACGGCTCTGGGGCAGGGCCAAAGGTGTGAACCTTGATATTGCCCACAAAACAGCCCAGTTCATCGCTGATGTTGCAGCGCTTTACTCTGCCGATATAATCGTTTTTGAGCATCTTGACCTTACTGGTAAGAAGAAAGGCTCAAAAAAGCAGAAACTTCATCACTGGCGAGCACAGGCCGTCCAGCGCATAGTGGCAGACAAAGCCCACCGGGTTGGTATGCGTATCCGCCGCATCTGCGCATGGAACACATCGGCCTTAGCGTTTGACGGTTCCGGCAAAGTAAAGCGAGACGAAGACAACTACTCCATGTGTACGTTCGCGACAGGCAAGCGGTATCACTGTGACTTGTCGGCCTCGTATAATATTGGGGCAAGATATTTCATTAGAGAAATTCTAAAATCCTTACCTGCGAAGGCAAGGTTGGGCATTGAGGCAAAAGTTCCTCAGTGTACCAAGAGGACCACCTGCACCTTATCTACGTTATTTAGCCTTAATGCGGAGCTGGCAGCGTAATGCTGCTGGTTATCTGATTTTTGTGCCATATCGTAGAAAGGCAGTCCGATACCCTAAAGGTATCATGCCGTACTTTAACAGTACGGCGTTGGAAGCCCCCGACTTTAGTCGGGGGAG
>JAGBLM010000019.1 GCA_017635415.1 Succinivibrio sp.
CCTGTTTGGTTTTGCAGAATTCATAGTTCTTATAATATTCTTCGAGGTCAAAAGTGTTCTGTCTCGTACTTTTCAGCAGGAAGGAAAACTCGTCATAAATCAGACTGAATTTATAGAGTAACTGCGATACCGCTGCAGCAAAACTACCGCCTTCAACAGTCTTAAAGGAAATACTGATGACAGGATATTCTCCCATGACCTTGTCACGCAGTTCTTTATATTCATCTCCTGCCACGGCGAGGTTTCTGCCGTTGTCGATAAAGAGTTTCTGCTGATAGGATTTGTTGCCAGGATTCTGATAATTAAGTCTGCAGAACTCTTTTATCATGCTCATATTAAGAGTCTTACCAAAACGGCGGGGACGGATAAAATGAGCGACTTTAACTTCAGAGGTACTCAGGAAAAGATGCTTAAGATATGAGGTCTTATCAACATAGTAGGCATTCTCCTCAATGAATCTTGGAAAATCCTCACAGCCGATCAGAAACGGTACATCCTTCTTCATAAGAGCCTCTCTTGTGTTTCTTCATAAAATTTTAACACAGGAACAGAATACAGAAATAGCACGGCATGAGAGGATACATTAGTTCATATTTACCTCATATGGTGAATTGGAATCTATTTCAAGTGTGTAGCATGGTTTAAAATTCTTGAAGACTCTTGAAGATAGAGCTGAGTTGTCTGGGAGAAAGGTAATCAAAGTACCTACAATGTATCCAAGTTTTCAGACGTGCTCGCAGTGCGGATATGAAAATCCTCTGGTAAAGAATCTGTCGGTTAAGGAATGGAAATGCCCTTGCTGTCACACACGGCACGGCAGAGATTTAAATGCCAGCGTGAATATCCTGAATAAAGACTTGTTAGCAGCCTGAAATCCTGTCAATACCGTAGGGCATACGGAAATTTAAGTCTGTGCTGAAAAGCGGGAGGCGCAATTATCCTAGATCGTGTAAGACGTAGTTCGCTATGCTGTGGTCTGTGAAGCAGGAATTCCACGACTTCAGTCGTGTAGAGTGTCAACTTCAAAAGGAGTCGGTCCGAGTAATGCTATACTAACTATAGTTTGGTCCCTGCAGAATATTAGGAGCGGTCTTTATGATAACTGTGTACTGTTATGATAGATGTACTACCTGTAAAAAAGCACTCAAGTGGCTTGATGATCGGGGAATAGAATATGCAAAAAAAGATATCAAGACAGAACATCCTGACGACATCAGTTTAAAAAAAATGCACGTCAGAAGCGGACTGCCGCTTAAACGTTTTTTCAACACCAGCGGTCTTCTCTACAAAGAACTGCAGCTTTCCAAAAAACTGCCTACTATGAGCGATGAGGAACAGTACAAACTTCTTGCAAGCGATGGTATGCTGGTTAAAAGACCTTTGGTGGTTGCAGACGGTTTTGTGCTGACTGGCTTTAAAGAGCAGGAATGGCAGAAGTTTCTGGGAGAGTAGAATCGCCTTTGCGGTATGTTCCATAATAGACAGTTCTTTTCTTGGGGGTTCGTGTCAGCATTCTGCTGCATATGGAATGTATCGTAACAGTGCGGTACCGATCGACTTTGCTGATCATCAGTAATCTGGTGTTGTGGAACTTTTATTCTTTTTTTGCCGAAATCCGTTTTAACCTGTTACTATAGGCTCTCGAGAATAGTCTGAACAGAGTATTAGTACAAGATAGCAATCTAATTGCTTCTGCCTATGATTCTGTTCGTTTTTTTTTCGTGCCGTTATGGAAACTGGTTTCCTGATAGCGTTTTTTCAGTCCTGTTCTTTAGCTTTCCTGATCGGCAATACGACAGAAAAGAATGCCCGGGCGACTTAATTAACTAAACAATATGCTTAACAATAAATCATTATGGTATCTGGCACTGTGGGCAGTGTTTATCTTTGCCTGCGCCTACATGATCCCTTATTTTTCCAATGACTACCGCTATATGCTTGTAGAGGGCAATAATGCCTATGTAAGTTCTGTGGCGGATGTTTTTGTTTCTCAGTACAGACACTATTTTTCGTGGGGCGGCAGAACGCCGGCACACATTATTGCCCAACTTCTCCTTTACTGGGGAAAGAGCGTTTCGGCAGTGATGAATACCGTCTGCTACATGACAGTTGTTCTTTTTATTTACTATCATGCCTACGGAATCAGACCAACCCTTAAGGGCTTAAGATTCATTCCTCTTGTCCTGATAACCTTTGGTTTATGGTTATGCCTCAGAACATACGGTGAAGTTGTCTTCATGCTGGTAAGCAGCTGTAATTATCTGTATACCACAGCAATTATTCTGATTTTTCTGCTGCCTTTCCGACTGATGTTCAAGGATGAAAAAGCCGAGGACAGTATTCTCTTTGGCATTATGATGTTCTTCTTGGGCATCATTGCAGGCTGGACCAACGAAAACACCGGTTTTGCAGTATGTTCCATGACAGGTGTACTGTTCATCTATAACTTTATTAAGCACAAACTGACTTTCTGGCAATTTGCCGCCACCTTAGGCCTTGGTATTGGTTACCTTATTCTGGTGCTTGCCCCCGGCAATGCTGCCAGACTTGCCTGGATGAAAAGCTGGGGCCATTTCTCCTATTGGGCACACATTACGGGCGGAATCGGTATTACCGGACTTACTCTGCTGACTCAGCTGCCACTTTTTGTGACCTTGCTTTTCTTTGTCCGCAGGATCACAAGAAGCGCCTATCAGATTGATCTGCCATGGCAATGGCGTGCCATCGGCTGGTATTTCCTGATGGCAATGCTCTCTTTGCTCATCATGATTTTTTCTCCGAATTTCCCTGCCCGTTCAACTGCGCCATTTACAATTTTTCTGCTGACAGCCATGGTCTGTGCGTACAGTATTCTCGACATCAAGGCCGTTAAACTTCTTGACAGACGCTACGCAGCAGTTCTTTGGTCCGTAGGCATTGTTTATGTGGCAACTACCTGGGCTACCGCGCTTTATGGTTATTACACCGCCTATCAGGACAGTAAGGTTCGCAACGCGCAGATTGCCACACAACTTGCGCAGGGAAAAAAAGATCTGGTGGTCACGCCTTTCCATGTTAGAACCAGTAAGTATGTTTTTATCGGTGATATTCGCGCCGAAAAATCCAACTTTGCCGATGAGATTGTGGCCAGATACTACAAGATAAATACCATCCGCAGGACCTGTAACTATCAGTTCTATAAGACTGCTTTTGATTTCCTGCCATACGATCTCAATATTGGTAAACCGGTTTGTGAAGGAGATCACGGTGATCCTCAGGATCAGAATGATCCTTTGACTCATGAATGGCTTAAGATTCATCCTGAGGATAAATCAAAACTTCGTCCGGATTTGTATCCTTATATCAAGGGGATCACTCCGGAGGACTGATCATTGCAAACATAAGGTGTGAAATTATGGAAAACTTTGAGTTTTATCGCCCGACCAGATATGTGTTCGGCAAGGGCCTTGAGAACGAAACAGGAAAGTACCTTAAGGAAAGTGGTTTCCGAAAGGCGCTTATTGTTTACGGAGGCGGCAGTGTCGTCAGGTCTGGTCTTCTGCAGCGTGTTAAATCCTCACTTGAGAAGAACGGCATAGGTTTTGAGGAATTAGGCGGCGTTAAACCTAATCCTCGGGCAGATCTGGTCTATGAGGGAATACGCATCTGCAAGGAAAAGTCCGTAGATGTCATGCTGGCTGTCGGTGGCGGCAGTGTTATTGATACTGCCAAGGCTATAGCTCTGGGTGTCCCTTATGAAGGTGATTTTTTTGACTTCTATCTGAAAAAAGCTACCCCAAAAGAGGCTTTGAAGACCTGTGTGGTACTGACTATCCCGGCGGCAGGTTCTGAAGGCTCTGATAGTACCGTCATCGAAAAGGAAATTGATGGTAAAGTGGTAAAAAACGGCTACAGCAGTCCGCTGAATGTGCCTCTATTTTCTATTATGAATCCAGAACTCACTTTTACGCTTCCGGCCTATCAGACGGCCTGCGGTATTGTCGATATGATGGCTCACATCATGGAGCGCTATTTTACCAATACCACGGGGGTATCCGTAACTGACCGCACCTGTGAAGGTCTTCTTCAGGGCATCATTGAAAATGCCCGCATTGTCATAGCAGAACCTGATAACTACGATGCCAGGGCCAATATCATGTGGGCAGGTACTCTTGCCCACAATAATCTGTGCGGTGTAGGGCGTGAGCAGGACTGGGCCACTCACCATCTTGAGCATCAGTTGTCTGCCTTATATGATGTGGCTCACGGCGCCGGACTTGCCGTGATGTTCCCTGCTTGGATGGAATACAATCTTAAACACGATGTGATGCGCTTTGCTCAGTTTGCCTCCCGGGTCTTTGGTTGCTCTATGGATTTTGAAGATCCTGAGCGTACCGCAAGAGAAGGTATTTCTGCCTTACGTGAATTCTACAAATCCATCGGTATGCCTCTGAGTTTTAAGGATATAGGTGCCAAAGCTGAGGATATCCCGCTGCTGCTTAATATGCTTGGTGTTGATGATGAGAACCGTACTGAAGGCAAATTTGTGACTCTGCACCGTTCTGACTGTGAGCAGATCTACAGTATTGCCGCAAGATACGGCAGTTAAACTCTTTACTTGACTTCCTCAGATGTTCTGAGGAAGTTTGATTGCACTCACCGCCAAATAGTGCAGGCAGAAAAGGGGGGATCTAACCTTTTTGCACTGTATCTGATTATTCCTGCGGTTTGTGAGTCTTTGACCTTACTACCTAAAACAGAAGAAATTTTTCTAGTCTGAACATTTGAAATAATTATTTTTCCGCCAAATCTCAATTTTTTTTGAGATTTGGCGGAAGAATAATTGACAACTTTAATAAATCAAGACTATGCTTTCTTGTATGAACAAAAAAATAATAGGTAGAAAACAAGAATGCGAAAGGCTTGATGAATGCATGAATGCAAATCAGGCTCAGCTTGTTATTGTTTACGGACGAAGAAGAGTTGGGAAGACTTTCCTCATCAATGAATACTTTGATAACAGTTTTGCCTTCAAGGTGACAAGCTCCTATGGTCAGCCCAAAGATGTCCAGCTGAGAATTTTTGATACCTCTCTGTCACGTCAGACGGGAGATGAGAAACAGTCTTCAAAAGACTGGCTAGAGGCATTTAATCATCTTCGTAATTATCTTGAAACTTTGAGCAAAGAAACAAAACAGGTTGTTTTCTTAGATGAAATGCCCTGGCTTGACACTCAGAAATCAGGATTTCTGGCAGCATTTGAATGGTTCTGGAATGACTGGGCTTCAACGAGAAGTAATCTTGTTTTTGTAGTATGCGGTTCTGCAACTTCCTGGATGGATGAAAAAATTGCCAATAATAAAGGCGGATTATTTAATCGTCAGACCTGTAAGTTGTTTTTAAAGCCTTTTTCCTTATGTGAGGTTGAAGAATATCTCCAGTCTAAGAATATAAACTGGTCAAGATACGACATTGTTCAATGTTACATGATTATGGGCGGGATCCCGTATTATCTGAGCCTGTTAAACAGTAAAGAGTCACTGTCGTTGAATATCGATAGGTTATTTTTCTCATATAGAGGTGAATTAAGCGACGAATTTGAGCATCTTTATAGAACTCTTTTTACAAACAGTGCCAACTATATAAAAGTTGTTGAGGCACTGAGCAGGAAAAAAGGGGGATTGACAAGAGAGGAGATCCTAAATTCTTTTAATAAGCAATCAAGCGGGGATCTATCTGTTATTCTTAAGAATCTGGAACTTTCGGGATTTATAAGAGTCTCGAGCTTCTTTAATAAGAAAAAGAAAAATGCTCTTTATCAGCTTTGTGACTATTACACAGTATTTTATTTTAAATTTCTTAAGGATAATTACGGCAAGGATGAACATTTCTTTTGTAACGCTGTAGATAATCCGTCAAAAAGATCTTGGGAAGGACTGGTATTTGAACAGGTGTGTCGGGATCATATTTCTCAAATAAAGACAAAGCTGGGTATTTCCGGGGTACTGTCAGAAGAATCGTCATGGTTTGTAAAAGGGGATGACGTGAATTCTGGCGCACAGATCGATCTTCTGATTTCAAGAAGGGATCGAGTAATAAATCTTTGTGAAATTAAGTTTGCAACTGCAGAATATACTATCGACAAAGAATACGATCTAAAACTTCGTAATAAAATTGCGGCATTCAGAGCCGATACAGACTATAAAGGAACCATACAGCTTACCATGATTACCACGTATGGACTGAAACATAACCAGTACAGCAGCCTCGCTCAGAACCAGATTGTGGTGGATGACCTTTTCGTGAGATAGAATTATTTTTCCGCCAAATCTCATTTTTTTTTGAGATTTGGCGGAAGAATCTTATGATTTAACTTTTTCTATGAGTTAGAAAAATGCAGCGATCAAAAGATCGGAGCTGTATTAGACCATTTTAAGTTTTTCTCAGACGAATCTATTGTGAAACAAGGGAGTCCTGATGTTGTGTGATAAAAGATTTGACCACTCTAAAAGAGTAAAAGATAAATAGATTAAATAGCTCGTTCCTTAACTATCACGGGCTATTTTTTTATTCCTGAAGGCGGCTAAGGCATCTGAATCAGTCATTGGACGGTTAAATGCATAGACCCATGTTGAGCAAACACCTTTACCATAAGGGAAGGATGAATTAGGATTTATTCAGAGATAATCAAAATTTTCGGGAAAAGAATTTTGTGAAAGCTTTTTTCTGGTGTTGCAAAAAAGGGGCAAAACTATGTATAGCAATTTGTTAAAAGGTTTGTTATCTGTTTTTTTTGTGCTTTTTGCTTTATCCTCAGAGGCTGTTATTCTCTGTAATACCGATAAACTTAATCGTACGGTCTGCCACGATGAAAACGGGCAGGCGGTTTCAGGAGCCAACAGACCATGGCGTGTTATCACCAGAGGTAACACTGAGTCGGGAAGAAATGTGCAGACTCAGAATATGGATAAAAAGACAGGTCCCGTTATCACAACAAGGGATCGTATCAAGGTAGAACGCGGGCAGGTCAAGGTCTGCAGACAGGATAACCGCAACCTTAAAGAAGAGCACTGCGTAGTACAGGCTCAGCCTGATGCTAAGAATAATGATACTGACCGTAAACAGTCTGATATAGAGGAAAAAAACTAAGGAGTAGTTCTGTATGGACAATAATATTGATTGGAGATACCTCAAATTATTATCCCATGACTTCCCAAACCGTTATGCGGCACTAACAGAAATAATCAATCTGCAGACCATACTTAATCTGCCCAAGGGCACCGAGCATTTCATCTCTGATGTCCATGGTGAGTATGAGGCCTTCCGCCACATTTTAAATAACGCCTCCGGCGTAATTCGCGACAAGATGGAAGCTCTGTTCCCAGAACTTGACGGACACACCATCGATCGTCTGTGTACCCTTGTTTATTATCCGTCAGAATTCATGAAACGCGAACCGCCTTCAAAGGATGAGTTCGTTTTTATTCTGCAGCATCTTATTTTACTGGCCATCTTTCTGTCTTCAAAGTACACCCGCTCCAAGGTACGTAAGGCGACGCCGTCTGAATTTGCCTATATTATCGATGAACTCATGCACGCCAAGGATGATGAGGATAAGAACAGGGCGCTGTATCATAAGAAAATCATTCAGTCGATAATAGAAACTAGCAGCGCCACCTATTTTGTGGAAGCACTCTGCGTACTCATCAAAAATCTTGCCGTAGATAAACTGCACGTGGTCGGAGATTTGTTTGACCGTGGTCCGCATGCTGAACGTGTTGTTGACATGCTTATGAAATACCATAATCTTGATCTGCAGTGGGGCAACCATGATGTGCTCTGGATGGGAGCAGCCTGCGGCAGTGCTCTGTGTGCGGCCACAGCGGTCAGAAATAATATCAATTACAACAACCTTGAACTTCTGGAGAACGGTTACGGCATCAGTCTCCGTCCGCTGGCTCTTTTTGCCGCCCGCCACTATCATGATGAGCCTGGCAAGAGCGCTATCTTTAAAGCCATAAGTATCATTGTGCTGAAACTTCAGGGGGAGGTCATTCTGCGTAATCCTGATTTTGGCATGAGGGGTCGTATGCTGCTGTCAGAAATTGATTATGTCAAGGGTACTGTTTCTCTGCAGGGACGCAGTTACAAACTTTCGACAACCGAGTTTCCAACCATTGACTCGGACGACCCTTACCGTCTTACCGCGGAGGAACGGGAAGTGGCAGATTGGCTGCGAGATAGTTTTATCCACAGCAAGAGAGCGCAGGATCATGCTGATTTCCTATGTTCAAAAGGATCGATGTACAAATGCTGTGATGGCAATCTGCTCTATCACGGCTGTGTACCTTTAAATGATGACGGCACCTTTGCTAGGATTTTGTGTGAGGGGCAGTATCTAAGTGGCAAGCAATACCTTGATTACTGTGACAGAAGAGTCAGAGAGGCCATCAACAACCGTGACGACAAGGGGGCAGACTTCCTCTGGTATCTGTGGTGCGGAGAAAAATCTCCGCTGTCAGGTCGTGTGATAAAAACCTTTGAACGTACTCTGGTTGCTGATCATTCTGCCTGGGAGGAACCGAGAAATCCTTACTATGTCCATTACTATAATGAGGATATCTGCAACATGATTCTAAGGGAGTTCGGACTTGACCCTAATCATGGTCACATTATTAACGGACATACCCCAATTAAGGTCAAAGACGGGGAGAAACCGGTAAGAGGGAACGGTAAACTGCTGGTAATCGACGGTGGTTTCTGCCGGGCCTATCAGAAAACGACAGGCATAGCCGGTTATACTCTGATTTATAATTCCCACAATTTAAGACTTAAGGCTCATAAGCCTTTTTCCAGTATCGAAGATGCTCTTGATAACTATAAGGATATCCTCTCGGATACGATTGTGGTTGAAACCTTTGACAAACGCCGGATGGTTGCCGATGTTGATGATGGACAGGAGATCAGAGTTATGATTTCAGACCTCAATAACCTCCTTGAAGCATATAAAACTGGTAAACTTCCGGAAGCACAACCAGTTAGTTTAGACTAACAAAATTTGTGAACTAATCCTTAAAAATGGTGTCATGGATACAAGATCCGTGTATAATAAACGGGTAATTTTGTGAGCAACTTAACAAAGTTGTAACACAGATTAGGTGCATGCCACAAAGGCCGTTTCTTACCGGAAACGAACAGACAACATGACAACAGTCGCAGCGTTTGCTGTATTGTCCATTTAATAAGGATGTATCCATGAGAGAAGAATGGCGCGGATTCCGCGGTTCACACTGGGTTGACGATATAAATGTCAGAGATTTTATCCAGAAAAACTACACTCAGTATTCTGGTGATGAGTCATTCCTCGCAGGGCCAACCGATGCCACAAACAAACTGTGGGGAATTCTTCAGGAACTCAATAAGCAGCAGCGCGCAAAGGGCGGCGTTCTTGATATGGAGACTGAGGTTGTTTCCAGTATTACAGCCTACGGTCCAGGATATATCAGCGAGGCTGACAAATCACTTGAAAAGATTGTTGGTCTGCAGACTGATAAGCCTTTAAAGCGTGCCTTTATGCCTTACGGCGGTATCAAGATGGCTGAAGAAGCCTGTACCACCTACGGCTACACCCCAAATCCAAGATTCCACGAAATTTTTACCAAATATCACAAGACTCATAATCAGGGAGTTTATGATGCCTATACCCCGGAGATGAGACTGGCCCGTAAGAACAAGATCCTGACCGGTCTGCCTGATACCTACGGTCGTGGACGTATCGTCGGCGATTACCGTCGTGTTGCCCTTTACGGTATTGATTTCCTCATCGAAAAGAAGAAGTTTGATCTTAAAAACTGCGGTTTTGGTGAGATGACCGATAACGTTATCCGTCAGCGTGAGGAACTATCTGATCAGATTAAGTGCTTAGCCGAGATGAAGGTCATGGCAGAATCTTACGGTTTTGATATTTCAAAACCGGCCAAGAATGCCAGAGAAGCGGTACAGTGGCTGTATTTTGGCTATCTTGCCGCTATCAAGACTCAGAACGGTGCTGCCATGTCTGTAGGTCGTGTTTCCACTTTCCTTGATATCTATATTAATCGTGATCTCGAGGAAGGCACTCTTACCGAGTCTGAGGCTCAGGAGCTTATTGACCATCTGGTAATGAAGCTGCGTATGGTTAAATTTGCCCGTATCCCTTCATATAATCAGCTCTTCTCAGGTGACCCGGTCTGGGCGACTTTGGAGGTTGCAGGTTTAGGTGGCGATGGCCGTCATATGGTAACCAAGACTGATTATCGCTTCCTTCATACCTTAGAGAACATGGGACCTGCTCCTGAACCTAATCTCACTGTTCTGTATTCTAGACGTCTGCCTGATACCTTCCGCCGCTATGCTGCCAAGATTTCCGTTCTGTCCTCATCAATTCAGTACGAGAATGATGATGTAATGCGTCCGGAGTGGGGCGATGACTATTCCATCTGCTGCTGTGTTTCTGCAACCGAGACCGGTAAGGAGATGCAGTTCTTCGGAGCCCGTGCCAATCTTGCCAAGGCTCTTCTGTACGCGATCAATGGTGGTATTGATGTCAAGACCCGTATGCAGGTTGGTCCGCGTCTGCCTAAGATTACTTCTGAATACCTTGATTATGACGAGGTTATCAGGAATTACGACGAGGTGCTTGAGTGGCTTGCCGGTCTTTATGTCAATGTGCTGAACCTTATTCAGTACATGCACGACAAGTATTACTATGAAGCTGCTGAAATGGCTCTTATTGATACTGATGTCCGTCGTACCTTTGCCACGGGTATCGCCGGCTTCTCTCATGTTATCGATTCTCTGTCCGCCATCAAGTATGCTAAGGTTAAACCGATACGTGATGCTGATGGCATTGCCATCGACTTTGAGGTTGAAGGTGATTTCCCTCGTTATGGCAATGACGATGACCGTGCTGACAAGATTGGTGTTGATCTGCTCAAGATTTTCATGACCAAACTGAAGAAGCATCACACCTATCGTGATTCTGAACCGACCACCTCTATTCTCACCATTACCTCAAATGTTGTTTATGGCAAGGCAACTGGTGCCTTACCTGACGGACGCAAGGCTGGTGAACCTCTGTCCCCTGGTGCTAATCCATCATACGGTGCGGAGAAGAATGGTCTGCTCGCTTCGCTCAATTCTGTTGCCAAACTGCCGTATGAGTATGCTCTTGATGGTATTTCCAATACTCAGACCATCAGTCCTGATGCCTTAGGTCACAGCGAAGAAGAGCGTGTAACCAACCTGGTGAACGTCCTTGACGGTTACTTTGAGCAGGGTGCTCACCATCTGAACGTCAACGTTTTTGGTACTGAGAAACTTGTCGATGCCATGGAGCATCCGGAGAAGCCTGAGTATGCCAATTTCACCATTCGTGTATCTGGCTATGCGGTTAAGTTCATTGACCTGACTCGTGAGCAGCAGCTTGATGTAATTTCAAGAACCTGCCACAAGCAGCTCTAATAATCAGGGCAGTTTTTTAGACTAAAATATGGAAAAGGGCATTCTGTCATGCAGGATGCCTTTTTTACAGGAGAGCAGAATGAAAGGAAGGATCCATTCGTTTGAGACCTTCGGTTCGGTTGACGGACCTGGGGTTCGCTTTGTGGTCTTCATGCAGGGCTGTCGCATGCGCTGCCGTTACTGTCATAATCCTGATACCTGGAAAATCAATGCCGGTGAGGAATTCGACTCAGCACAGGTAGTCAGAAAGGCTCTACGCTACCGTTCTTACTGGGGCCGGGATGGCGGTGTTACCGTAAGCGGCGGTGAGGCACTACTGCAGATAGGTTTTCTGACAGAACTTTTCAGAATGCTGAAAAGTGAGGGAGTTAATACCTGTCTTGACACTGCTGCAGGTCCATTCCGGGATGACAGAGAATATCTTGAAATATTTGATGAACTGATGCGGTATACCGATCTGGTGATGCTGGACATCAAACAGATAGACAATGCTGCTCACAAGGCTCTGACCGGAATTGAGAACACTGCTATTCTCAAGTGTGCTCAGCACCTGAGTACAATCGGCAAGGATATGTGGATTAGGCATGTTCTTGTTCCGGGGGTTACGGACGATGAACAGCAGTTAAGGCAGCTTCGGGAGTTTATTGATACATTAGATACGGTTAAAAAAGTTGAGGTTCTGCCGTACCACTCCATGGGCATGTTCAAGTGGGATAATCTTGGCATACCGTATACCTTAAAGGGTGTAGACTCCCCTGATGAGGAGTCTCTTGCCAGGGTAAGACAGATACTTAAAGCCTAGATTAGCGTCTGAATACTTCTGTTTGCGCACAGATGGAAAGTTCTTTCTGCCCCTGATCTGTGAAACTGACAGAATAGTTAAGTCTCTCGGTATTAAGAGTGCCTTCAGTAAAAAACTGCTGGTCTGACTGCTCATCAAGTCCCAGACGGACCGTAAGTTTTTTGATTTTTTCGCTGTCGGAGGTATTTTCTACAGCGCCAAGCCAGCTGCAGAGTTCTGCTATCTGCTCTTTGGATAGGGTTTTGGCGTAAGACAGTTTAAAGCAGGATTTTTCTAGTTTACTGTCCTCAAAACTGCAGTCTGTTTTTACCCCGTCTCTTCTGCGGAAGGTAGTGTTGGTGCCGCCGGACTCTGCTTTAGGTTCATCAGTGTGCCATATTTTTGCCGATTTTTGGTAGGCTTCATTGAACTGTGCCTCAGTAAGAACGGTTTCGTCAGTACTTACCAGCTGAGTCTTCTTTAACTGACTGTCCTCATACCAGCTGATACCTGCGGAAATAAAGTAGTAGATGGCAAGACCAAAACCGATGATCCTGATATTTTTTCGTGTTTTTTCTCTTTTAAGTTCTTTTAACTGTTCAGCAGTCAGCTCTGACTGATTTTCTGTCTGGGGCATAAATAATAATTCCTAACTCTATGCACAAAATTCTTTTGGCAGAAAATATCTTATACCAAGACTGTCAATTTGCGAAATTGAAATGTCCCATTGAACCTCGAGGGGAGGCCAGCAGGACCAGCTGATAGGGCGGTTTATCCCTATAGGTCAGTTCATAGCGGGTGGTGTCAGACACCACAAGATAACGGTATTTCCCGGTGGGAGTGCGATCCGCAAGACCAAGTGAGGAGATGATGTTGCTGATTATACCGACGTTACGACTGTTCTCACAGGTTTTTATGAAACTTTCGATGACTGCATAAACCTCGGAAGGAATTATGTAGTTATCCTCCCAGCTGGCGATAAGTGCTACGGTGACCAGTTTCTGCTCATTATGATTTGATAAGGCGTATAAGAACATGTTTTTGTTGAATCTGAGCACTGCACTGTTCTGACTGTAGGAGAAATCGCCTGAAGTATTAGGATGAACATTTTTATTATCAAGGCAATCAAACAGGGTATAGATAAAAAGACTTTTGCTGTCATAGACAGAGGAAACATGAGAATTTATAACATCCTCAAGTTTACTGGTCTGAATAGCCTGATAAATGACAAAGACTATGGCATAGCAGCAGAGCAGGACACTTATCACCAGCGTATTGATGATATTTATGCGTTTGAAACGCTTTTTTATCAGATCAAGCCTGGCTTTTTCTGAATTAGTGTCCATATCGGTTCAGATCCCCAGACTCATAAACATAATAATGCTTCTGGCCTCAACCTTGACATTATCTCCGGCGTGATAATGCTGAGCGGTTACTGTCTGAATGGCATCCTCAGTTGATTTTGACGTATCAACAAACTTGTACCAGCCGCGAGAAACATTGCCAGGAGGCGGTGGCAGTTCGATGGTCAGATCCTCCCAGAAGGCGTTGACGTAGACATAGGCATACATGCCGTATTCACCGTAATAAAGTAAAACACCTATGGAGTGGGAGTTATCCGACCAGTCAGGCTGGAATGGTTTCACTCCGTGCCATTGCAGTCGTGAGTTACGCAGTGCCTTGTTCAGTACCGGTGCATTGGTGGAGTGATTGAGCAGTTTGCCATGGGTACGCAGTTTGATAAGGCGTTTGGTAAACTGCAGCATGTCACTCTGTCTACTGTTGAAGTTCCAGTTGAGCCAGCTGATCTCATTATCCTGACAGTAAGCGTTATTATTGCCCTTCTGGGTGCGCAGTACCTCATCGCCCATGGTAATCATCGGAGTACCCATGGACAAAAGGCAGAGTACCATCATGTTTTTTACCTGACGCAGACGCAGATCATTGAGTGCATCATTGTCTATTTCTCCTTCGTAGCCGTAATTGGCCGAGTAATTGGCATTGTTACCGTCGCGGTTGTTTTCACCGTTGGCCTCGTTGTGCTTATCGGCGTAACAGACCAGATCCCACAGAGTAAAACCGTCATGACAGGTTATAAAGTTAATACTCTTCTGCGGATCGACGGTGTGTTCGTTATAGATATCAGGTGAACCTAGCAGTCTTGAAATAAAGTCCTTGATAACTCCCTGATCGCCGCGGATGAATGAGCGAACATCATCGCGGAAGCGTCCATTCCATTCACGCCATTTGGAGCCTGCGATGCTTCCCAACTGATAAAGTCCACCGGCATCCCATGGCTCGGCGATAATCTTTGTGTCCGCAAGATGGCGGTTTTCGTCAATATCCAGCAGGGTCGGACTTGCAGCCAGAGGGTAACCGTTCTGGTCTCGCGCCATAATTGTTGCCAGATCAAAACGGAAACCGTCAACATGCATCTGTTCCTTCCAGAACACCAGTGAATCGATGATCATGGTTCTGACCACCGGATTGGTTGCATTCAGGGTATTTCCGCAACCAGAGTAGTTGCCTAAGGTACCGTCCTTATTGGTGATGTAGTAGCCTTTGCGGTCAAAGCCCTTATAGCAGTAGACAGGACCGTTAAGATCGCCTTCTGAGGTATGGTTATACACAACATCAAGGATAACCTCGATATTGTTTTTATGAAGAGCTTTGACCAAATCACGAAATTCGTTGATAGGTCCCATCAGACTCTGATCGGACGAATAACTGCTATGAGGCGCAAAGAAATTCATCGGACAGTAGCCCCAGTAATTCTTTTTCCCCTGCATGGCATCATAGATGTCAAACTGGAATACAGGGAGCAGTTCAACTGCTGTGATGCCAAGACTCACAAGATAGGGGATCTTTTCAATCAGTCCGCGGTAAGTGCCGCGGATATCGTCGGAAAGTCCTGATGAAGGATCGGCGGTGAAGCCCTTGACGTGCATTTCATAGATTACGGTCTTGGTCAGCGAGTGCCTTGGCTGCACATCAATGCCCCAGTCGTAGTCATTGAGATCGACTACCGCGCTTTTGGCGCAGCAGCGCAGGTTATCGGTGTCATCATCACCCTGAAAACGGCGGTACCTCTCTGGAAACACTACGCGTCGGCAGTATGGGTCAATCAGGATCTTGCCCGGGACTACCGATGATGCTTCATTTTTACCGGTAGGTTTTGCTCTGCGGATACGCCAGGCGTAGATTTGTCCAACTTTTACATTGCGGACTTTAACATGCCAGAAATAGGTGGACTTGAATATGTTGGAATTGAGAGTCAGAACGACAGGATCGGTATCATCAGCGGTTTTGAAGAGCAGAAGTTCAATACTCAGGGCATCAGGACACCAGACAGCGAAATTGACTCCATCCTTCTCAATGGTTGGTCCCAGACTGCGGCAGTGTCCGGAAGACATCAGATACTTCTGGGTGTTTTTCTGAACCTTATTTGCTCCTTTTGGGGAGGTTTTTGTAGTCTGCTGCATCTTTATGTTCTCTTTGTGTTCAACTTTGGTGTTTTTTTTGTGAGTACCGTCTGATATCACTTACTTTGTGTTATTTTCTACTAAGTTTAAACCATCTAAAATAAATATTCAGAGGCATATATTACAAATGGATCTGAAAAACTTTTTTGTAGCAGGAATAATAAACACTGTTTCTTTTGATTTTAAAGGTAATTCTCAAAAAATTCTCGATCTTGGTTATGATGCTTTAAAAAAAGGAAAAAAACTTCTTTTAACTGCAGAATTATCCTTATGCGGCTCAAGTTGCGGGGATCTGGTTCTTGCCCCGGATTTTTCTGCTCTGTCAGCAAGAAAACTGCTGGATTTTAAATATTCCTTACCAGAAGGTATAACCGTAGGTGTAGGTTTTGCCATGCGCGCCACCAATAATCGCGTTTATGACGTGTACGCACTGGTTAAAAAAGGCGCAATCTTGGGACTTTGTACGGTAAGTTCCTTCCACAACAGTCGTGACGGCAGAGTGCGTAATTTCACTTCAGGTTCTGGTAACGAGGAGTTTATTATCGGTGCCGACCGTTTCGTCAGTACACACGTGATCGATTCCGATGGCATTAAGGTCGGGATCTGTTTTAATCCCGGAGATGAGCCTTATCTTGCCGGTGCTGACCTTATCGTGGTACCTGAGGCTACTCGTTACGAATTAGGAGCTGAGGCAAAGCGTGAGGAATACGTAAATGCTCTGTCCAAGGCTGCTTCTGTTCCTGTTATCAGTGTTAATCTGTCTGGTTGCGAGAATGGTAGCGACATCTATGACGGTTTGTGCCTGTATGCGGAAAATGGTACTCTCAAAGCTCGGTCACGACAGTTGTCTTTTGCCCGGAAGAAACTGTTTGACGCAGATGAAGGCATTACTCCGTATCTTAATGAATACGATACAGTCGTCAGAGCAGTCGGTCTTGGTCTGTTTGACTGGATGCTTAAGACCAGAAGTCACGGTTTTGCTCTTTCTCTTTCGGGCGGTGCAGATTCAGCCCTGTGTGCCGCCGCAATCGGCTATTCCCAGCTGGCAGCCCTCGAAGAACTTGGTTACGAGCAATACTCAGTTCTTATGAAATCCGTCGGCTTTACGGTTGCTGATTTTGTCGGGGATGAAGAGTCTTTCATCAAGTTAAAGATGATGCCGCAGGTACTGCATACCGTGTATCAGGCTTCAAAGATTTCCGGTTCAGTAACGAGAACCGCAGCTTCCAAACTTGCCGAAGATCTGGGGGCAACATATTATGAGTGGTCAATTGCCGATCTGGTCAGCATGTATACCGATCTTGTAAACAGTACCACCCCTGAAGATCACCTGAACTACGAGCGTGATGACCTGACACTGCAGAACATTCAGGCACGTTCCCGTGCTCCGGGTATCTGGATGATTGCCAACCGTTACGGCAAACTGCTGGTAACAACCTGTAATGCCTCTGAAGACGCAGTCGGCTACTGCACGATGGATGGAGATACAGCAGGAGGAGTTGCTCCTTTGGGTGATATATCAAAGAGCCGGATCCTGAAAATCAACCGCCATATTGCAGATAACGGCATAGAAGTATCGGACAGGATCAGACTGCATCTGCCGAATATGGATTATGTTGCTGTCCAGGCTCCTACCGCCGAACTTCGTCCTGGACAGACTGATGAGCGTGATCTGATGCCATATACGGTTCTTGATCGTATTCATGTCTTAAATCAGATTGATCTGCTTTTCCCACAGCAGATCCTGGATACTCTTGCAAAGGAATTCTCAGAATACTCGCGTGAGGATCTTAAGACTTTCGTGGTCCGCTACTTTAAGAAACTATCTGTTGCCCAGTGGAAACGTGAGCGTGGGGCCACCACTTTCCATATTGAGGCTTCAGATCTTAACGCTAAGAGCGGTTTTGCTTTCCCTTTGCTCAATGACGGTATGAGCAATATATTGGATGATCTGCACTGATTTTTGATCGTGTTTAACAGTTGTGCCGGTATTGCCCGAAAAGCAATACCGGTTCAGACGTTTTTATAGGCAGTGATCTGTCTCTTATCTGCAGCGCCGTTGAAGACACAGCCAATCTTTAAAAGTTCACGACCACCTAGGTTTTCCGTGCCGTAATCTTTGTCCTTTATCTGGTTTACCGCTTCCTGCAGAAGAGCTTCACTGTTCTTACCGTCAGAGGAGAACTTAAGTTCGATAACCACCCGGCGATTCTTAAGATTGACAAGCAGGTCAGAGCGACCCTTACTGTTATTCTGTTCAACTCTGACATCAAGACCTCTGCCCATAAGATAAAACTGCAGCAGTGCTCTTAGCATCGCTTCATTCTTTACCGGATATTTATCATAGGATACTGCCGCAAGAAGACTGTTGAAATGGGC
>JAGBLM010000020.1 GCA_017635415.1 Succinivibrio sp.
CGCAGCAGCATTCATGCTCCTCGCCATCGTTATGATGATGGTGACAGCAGTGATGAGAGTGAGCATCACTCGGGCAGGTACCATCAGGATGAGCGTGACCGTGCTTCTTCTCTTCATCTGTCGCCGCTCTGACATCGTCAACCACCACCAGGAAGGTCATGATCTTGCCGGCATAAGGGTGGTTGGCATCAACCACCACGGTATTTTCCTTGACTTCCTTGACGGTTACCGGCACAGGACCGGCATTTGAGTCAGCCTCAAACACGTTGCCAACCTTGACGTCAAAACCACCGAACATAGCCTTATCTATTTCCTGAACCAGTTCAGGTTTAAATTCACCGTAAGAATCAGCAGGATTTAAGGTTACCGTAAACTCATCACCCTTCTCATGCCCGTCCAGGGCCTTCTCCAGTCCAGGGACCAAGAAACCATGACCAATAAGAGCGACCACCGGATGATCTGGTTTGGTTCTGTCAACAACCTGTCCCTGCTCATCGGTCACAGTAAAACTGACGGTTGCCACTGTATCACGCGAAATTCTCATACTTTTGCCTTTAAATAGAATTAATTAAATCTTTACAAACCGGACAGACTGTCCTGGGGTTTCGCTGTCTGCGCCGTATGCCGTTCATTCTCAGCAATGGCCCCGGATGGAGCCGGATTGCCTTCAATATGGTCGGTCGCATGATACAACTCAGTTACCGCCCCCTTATTCATGAAATTCTCAGGGAAACAACCATCGTTGCGATTGCCATCAGCACTGCGTGCGATATGATCACCGGAACTTGAATAGACTATCAGACTACAGTGCAAATCATCTTCAGTATTCTTTAACCTCAGGGAAATGATAAAACCGTCATCAACAGCATCTTCATTCACCTCATATCTGGATGTTATCTCCTCAGAAAAGGAGAAACTGCAGCCTTCGTATCCTCGGCTCAATACCCCGCATGATTCAAAGTAACGCACACTTTCAGACAATTCATTCAAAGCCTGACTGCGCAGTTGAGCAGGATCTTTCTGCTCTTCTTTTTTTACAGTCTCCTCTGGAACTGTGCTCTTCTCAGTCTCCTGCACAGGCGGAGCCGTCTGAACTGAAGTTTCCTCGGATGACTCTGAATTATTCAGCAGCAGCACTGCATATGAGAGCATACAGACTGAAATGACGACCAGACAAATAACTCTGAAAAAAGAAATCGACCCGTCCTGATTATAAATGGGATTAAACATCACGTTTCCTTAAAATCAACGCGGATTATTCTACAATATTTTTTTTGTTTGCATACGGTCTTGAGTACATGGCCAGGACGCGATCTCTCAAATCTGCAGGCACCTTGGCGATATGTTGCTTAAATTTCTCAACATCCTGCGATCTAAGACCTTCCGTAACACCGGCACTGACCAGAGCAGAAGGAAACATCTCGTAATTCTTCCAGACAAAAGAGTCAATTATCGAGGCAAGTTCAGTGGCATCGTTAAATCCAGCTCTGACAGGATCACCTGCCACCACTTTCACTCTGCCCTTGTAGCCTCTGATGCCCAAAGTGATGGTATCAATATCTTCAAACTCTTCTTTATGATACTGTCCGTTATTGCGTTCACGTTCCGCCAGTTCACGGGCCTTGGCAATATCGTTAGGGTCGTATTCGTAGGTAATGGAAACAGGAACAATATTCAGTGAACGCATGTATTCACCAAAGTCCTGCTTAAGCTGTCGACCATACAGACTAATCATCTTCAGAACTGCATCCTCGGTACGATCGTCACCGTCCTTTGCCCTGCCCTCACGCTGCGCAATCCAGATACTCTGTCCTTCTTTTATGGAAAGACCGATATATGAAGACAGATGCATCAGAGCCTTGAGTTTCTCTCGCGGAGAAGCAATCGAGCGTTTGACAATAAAACTCTTGTTGAGTCTCATTAAAGATGTGGCTGCCGGCATTCTTAACAGATTATCACCGATAGCGATTCTTACCGTATCAAGATTGTTTGCATAAAGAGCTTTGTCGATAAAAGCAGGATCAAGGGAAATATCACGATGGTTCGAAATAAACAGATAGCCCTTGGTCCTATCGAATTTATCAAAACCGACATATTCAACACCGTCAGTAGTGGTGGAAATGACGTGGTCCATAAAATCGGATACTCTCTTCTGGAAATCCTTAACCGTATGAATTCCTGCCACTGATTTTTTCAGGTAACTTCTGACCAGCGGAGTTAGGAAAAAGGAAAAATGCCTGGAGAGAATCGGATAACGGAATCTCAGAATGCTATTAATTACAGTCTTATCTGAAACAATCTTTTTTAATTCGCCGGAGACCTCATCATCCCTACACGGACGAATATCATCAAAAGATACATCGTCGCTGGTCAAAACATCATGTTTTGCCTGCTCTTCTTTAGCCTCTGTCATGATCATCCTCTAACTTAAAATCGAGTAATTGTACCAAAAACACAGGAAACTTGATCAAATAGACCTGACTCCGGCGCCGGAAATCATCGCATACTCCGCCTGAGCATAGGTATCAGTCATGCCTGAAATATAATCAAGGATCAGCCGGATCCGCGCGTACATTTCACTCTGATCCCGCAGGGTACAGGCCCGTATGTAGGCTTCTCGATGTCTTCTGGAGATGCGGCAGGCAAGGCGTTTTAACAAAGGATCTCCTCCTGTCCCTGACAGTTCCTTCTGAAAAGTTTCCGTATCCTCATACAGTAATTTTTCATAGGCTGACAGCAGGCCATCGAGGAAAGCTCCGCCAGAGATCTCCAGTCGCTCTACATCGCGACAGGAGTAAATTTTACTCTTTTCGTAATCGTGCAACATTGACACGATGGTAAGTCCCGGATAGTCACCCCCAGAATAATCAGGCTCTCCTTGGTCAATAAACTGCTCGATATTGCTGCAGGTGGCCTTGGCAATATCATTGATATACGCGTTGGCAACCACATCACGGAGATAAAAAAGCGCCTCTGAAGGTTCGTGAATGAAGATATCCGCCACCGTACGATGGGAGAGTAAGTCACTCATTGAATCAAGTTCGTGCATCTGTTTCATCTTGTCGCACATATGCAGTATGTCATAACGGTCGATAAGGCCAAGTTCAAAAGCATCTTCAAGATCTGCAAGCACGTAGGACAGGTCATCAGCCCATTCAACTATTGAGACAAAGGGATGACGGTTCTTCGTGCCGCGACATTCCCGGATCTTATCCACCAGACACTTTTCGCAGAGATAAACTCCGGCATTTCTGTAGGCCCAGGAATAGTAGTCGCTGCGAACCCCGTTTGAACTCTGACCGGTACCTTGACCGGAGAGCAGTTCTGAAACGGTAAACGGCACCTTCATAAAAGAAGCGTACTGACCAAAGGTCAGGTTCAACTGCTGAATGGAATGAGACAGGCGCAAGCCCTGGGCATTGCCGTTAAAAGAACAGAGATCCTCTTTTTCCCCGCTGCCAAGTTCACTCTTGATATCACTATTCTCAGTTATTACCGACAGCCATTTTCTGAACACTATTTCACCAAAATGACCGAAAGGAGGATTGCCGATATCATGAAGAACCGAGGCGGTGCTGACACTAAGAAGGATCTGATGCTCAAAGCGAGCAAAAAGTTCAGGACAGTTTCTAATAATCGCCAGCGCGATAAGACGAGCATAGGTCTGAGCTTCAAGAGAATGTGTCAGACGACTTCTTGATGATGCTTTTACATCCAGTGGAAAAACCTGGGTTTTCTGCTGAAGGCGACGCACAGGAGCCGTCATGGCGGTTCTGTAACTATCAGTCTCTAAACCAAAATCACTGTCAATTTGCTTTGACAGTGATTCTAAAAGCTGCCCTTTTTTCAGTGACTCTTCTCTGAATCTTTTCGGACAGAAAAGAGCGGCAGCTATATTCTCAGAGGAATATTTCATTCTACCCTTTGCTAGTAGGACGGGATGAACGGTGACTTGTAGTTCTCAAAGTCCTCAAACAGTGTCGGCTCATCCTGCTGCAGTTTGCGTAGCATTTTCCTTGTTACCAGGGTAACACCGCCTTCTGAGCGGTAGAAACGTTTGGCATCAAGTTCGGCATTCTCTCCGATTATGAGATTACGCGGCAACTCGCAGCCACGATCCAGAATGACCTTGGTCAGACGGCAGCCACGGTGAATGACACAGAACGGACATACCACCGACTCGGACAGGAAGCAGTTGGAGTGCAGGCGGGTATTGGAGAACAGCAGTGACTGATTGACAGAAGAACCTGAAATAATACAGCCTGCTGAAACCACCGAATTTCTGACAATGGTTGAGGTACCGTTAATGTCCTGAACAAATTTTGCAGGAGGCTGCTGCAACTGACTGGTCCAGATAGGCCAGTTGGCATCGTACACGTCCAACTGAGGCTCAATGGAGGCAATATCCATGTTGGCTGCCCAGTACGCATCGATTGTTCCGACATCGCGCCAATAAACAATACTCTTGTCGCCACGGTTTCTTATGCATGATTTGGTAAAATCGTGGGCATGAGCCTTACGTTCTTTTACCAAAGACGGAATAATGTCCATACCAAAGTCACGGTGTGATCCCTGAGTATCAGCATCCTTTTGCAAAACCTGATAGAGGAAATCTGCATCAAACACATAAATACCCATTGAGGCCAGACTCTTGGTCTCATCGCCAGGCATTGGTGCCGGATCTTTTGGCTTTTCAACGAACTCAGTGATAAGACTGTCATTATCAACCTTCATAACACCAAAGGCTGTGGCCTGAGATCTCTCAACCGGCATACAGGCAATAGTAACAGGAGAACCCATTCTGATATGGTCAAGAACAAGAGCGGCATAGTCCATCTTGTAGATATGGTCACCTGCCAGAATTACCACATATTTCGGACCATGATCCTTGATAATGTCGATATTCTGATATACAGCATCGGCAGTACCCTGATACCAGTGCTCCTCGTCAACACGTTGCTGCGCAGGGAGCAGGTCAATAAACTCATTGAACTGGTTACGCAGGAAAGACCAGCCTGACTGCAGATGACGTAACAGACTGTGCGATTTGTACTGGGTGACAACGCCGATTCTTGAAATGCCGGAGTTTACGCAGTTAGAAAGCGCAAAATCAATAATTCTATATTTACCGCCAAAATATACCGCAGGCTTTGCTCTAGTGTCCGTCAGCATCTTAAGTCTGCTACCACGACCGCCTGCAAGAATTAAAGCCAAGGTCTGCTTGGCAACATCACGAGCGTTATCCACTTTAGCATTCTCCTTTTAATACCGATTTATTGTCCATCCCTCAAGATGTTCCCTTTATTACCTTATTCTGTTCGTTTATTGAAGTGATTACCACTAGATCCCTGTTCTTTTGCGATTAAACGCAAAATTTTTCTATGATTTAACCGAAAGTTGTCTGCTGTGTCGAATATTTATGCACACTCAAAACTGCTTACGGCACATATTTTCAGACTTTGCTCCTTTATTTGTGTGCAGGCGCATTTCATAATATAGACTGTGATGTTGTACCCCTCGTAAATCTGTTATGGAGAAACTTTAGAATGACCATCGGTATTATTGGCGCTATGGATCCTGAAATTGAGCACCTGACTAAGGATTTAAGAGATATCCATAAACAGACCATAGGCTTTGCCGAATTCATCAGCGGCAAACTTGCAGACAGGGATGTGGTCATAGTCAGATGCGGCATAGGCAAAGTCAGCGCCGGAGCCGTAACCGCACTGCTCATTTCCCATTATAACGTCACCTGCGTTATAAATACCGGTTCTGCCGGCGGTATTGGGCACGGTCTTAAGGTTGGTGATACAGTCTTTTCCACCAAGGTTGCCTATCACGATGCCGATTTGACGGTTTTCGGCTATAAGAGAGGGCAGATGGCTGCCCATCCGCTCTATTTTGACGCTGACGCCCAGCTCATCAGCCTTGCCGAAGAGGCAGCTCTGTCACTTACTGATTTCAAGGGTGCTATCAAGAAAGGCGTGGTCCTTTCAGGAGATCAGTTCATTTCCGATCCGGACAAGAAGTTAAGTCTTGTCGAAACCTTCCCCGAGGCCCTGGTGGTTGAGATGGAGGGCGCAGCTATTGCCCAGATTTGCAATGACTTTTGTGTTCCTTTCCTGGTTATCCGGGCTGTTTCTGACTGTGCCGAGGAGGGAAACGCCATGACCTATGAGGAGTTCCTGCCTCTGGCTTCACAGAACAGCGCAAAACTTGTATTGGCTCTCGTAGCAAGACTTTAATGCTTGACGAGTTTATAAACGGCATCACCAGTGTCAACGTCCAGCCTGAACAGGTTGGCACCGTTTCCCTGCAGCTTTTGGAACTGCCGGGTGTGATTCTTATGTTTGCCATGTTACTGGAGTTTCTGCTGCCGATACCGGACGAGGTCAGACTCTCACGACTCAGTCCACTCTTCAAACTGATGGCGGCTAAGGTTAACCGTCCTGATAATACGGCTGCTCACAGTTACCTTGCCGGAATTCTGCTCCCCTTTCTCATCATTTTTCTGTGTCTGCTGCTGATGCTTATCTTTGCATCTGTGGCAGGTTTTGATTCCTGGCTTGGGCTGGTGGTTCTGCCGCTTATCCTTGAATCAAGACTTTGCATGCATCTGTCAGAGGAGACTGCCACCCTGCTGCACAATGGGCAGAACGAGGAGACCAAGGCACTTTTAAAACCATTTACCATCCGACAGGTTGACAGACTCTCGAGAATGGGTCTTGCAAAAACCTGCACAGAGATCGTAATTCAGAGAATGTTCGTCACCTGGTTTGCGGTCCTCGTCTGGTATATGATTGCTGGACTTCCGGGGGCCCTGGTGATGCAGTTGAGTTCCATCATGTCCCGCTCGTTCTCCACCAAGTATCCTCAGAATAAACATTTTGGCACCTGCATAACCAGAATAGAGCACGGCATGCTCCTTTTTCCTGCCGCGATCCTGGGTCTGTGCTCGCTTGTATCCTTCTTCCCGCTACGCGCTATCAGAGCAGGTATGCTTTGTGCTGCTGAATATCCTTCGCCTGTTTCAGGTTTTGTGCTGGGTCTGCTTGGTTACAAACTTAACATCAGTCTCGGCGGACCGCGTTACTATCATGGTGAAATTATCCGTTTCCCAAGGATTGGTGGAGCTGCTGATCCTAATATTGATTCGGCGCAGCGTGCCTTCAACCGCCTGCGCTGGTACGGGATTATCTTTGTCTGTCTGTGCATTCTGGTAGAAGCACTTACTACTATTTGACACTACTACCGTTTTGGGCATTTTTAACACACGTGATAGAATCTGTTCATACGGAGACAGTTCGATGAGTGACAAAGACAACGATTTTCTCAAACTATTGAAAGAGCAGGACAGTGCGCAGTCTGACGATCTTGACCTTCAGGCACACCTTCAGGATGTGAAACCGCTCACTCAGGATAAGGTTGCTCAAAACACCCCTCTTTTAGATAAACGTACTGCCGATCTGAGAAAGGAGGCGGCACAGAAAATGCCGGAAAAAGAGCTGGACTCTGCATCCTCAGCCTTTGTGCCCATGGTAGAACCAAACGATGTGCTCGAATACAGAAGACCGGGAGTGCAGCCTTATATCCTGCGTAAGTTAAGACAGGGTGAGTACAGCGAGGCGGATTTTATCGACCTGCACGGCAAAACCATTGAGAAGGCCTACGATATGGTTATGCATTTCCTGACTTTTGCCAAGCAGCAGGAATTCAGATGTATTCTCATCATTCACGGCAAAGGCATGCGGCAAAAACAGAAGGCGCTGATGAAAAGTTATGTAGCCCACTGGCTGCGGCAGATCCCTGAGGTACTGGCGTTCCATTCGGCACCGGAGTGGAAGGGCGGCACCGGAGCGGTTATGGTTATCCTCAAGAAGGGTGAAAAAGCATCCGCTGAAAACAGAGAACAGTATGCCAGAAGATAATAGGTCATCTGACTTGTGATTTGCTCTGTACCGCTCAATTAAGAGCAGTCTGCTACCGTTTTGCAGTCGCTACTTTGTCATTATCAGCGTCAGGCAGGATCTGATTTCTGCTCTGCGTCAGTTCCGAAAGGACCTCAAAGCCCTCTCCTGACTCGTGAATCTTCTGATACTCAAGAACCTTTTCCCGAGCCTCAAGGCGCAGTTTTTCCTGTTTTAAAGGCGTGAGCTCGGCAAATACTTCCGGGTTCAGTCGATGCTCAAACGGCACGAACGGTTCGCGTTTGAAACAATGGGCAAAGAACACTCCGCCCAAACCTTCGGCAACAAAAGTGTCAGAGATAAGAGCGGCACGGGAAAAATCCTCCGCCTTAGCGTAATTTTCCTGTTTGGGAGGCAGATTAAAACGCCGTCTTAAATCGGGTTCCTTTGCTTTTTGCTCCTGTTCAGGACAGAATTCTGCGTGATCTGTAATATCCTGGGAAAGCATCGACAGAAGCAGGGCAAAATCAGCACGATCGCAGCTCTGGAGATCGTTGTTCAGACGTTCCCCAAGCTGCAGTTCATCTACGAGCATCTGCGATCTGATTTCATCTGCCAGCACTTTTACACCCTCACGGAAAAATTACCCATGTTTCTTTAACGGTCAGTCTGAACTTTTGTTTAGTTTTTTTGCAGTCACAGACTCAAGATGTAGCAAAAAGCGCTTTCTCTTAAGACCTGCCGAAAAACCTCCCAAAGAACCGTCAGAGCAGATAATGCGATGACAGGGGATCACTAGTAGCAGAGGATTTTTTTTCAGTGCCTGTCCAACAGCCTGAGATGACATGCGCTCGCATCCACAACGCATGGCTATCCTGCCGGCAAGCTGACCATAGGACAAAGTGGTACCGTAAGGGATCTGCTTAAGTTCAGACCAGACCATAAGCGCAAAAGCAGAGCCCCGAGGATTGAGGGGAAGTGCTGAAACGTCAGGATTTTGCCCCTGAAAATATCTGTTAAGCCAGGACAGCACCGCATCCAGTACCGGGAAAGAGTGGTTCAAGGAGGGTTCTGCCGGGAAAACCTGCGCCCTGCATTCCGACAAGGAGGGACTCTGTTCACACTGAAATTTAAGCTCTGTCAGTGAATCATTGGCAAAGTTCAGTGCAATTGGCCCCAAAGGTGACGGATACAGAACACGGCACATCATGTCGACAGCTATGGAACTTTGCACGAATTGATACTGAGGACACGTCTGTATTTGCCGGCAAAGGCGCTAACTTCCACTTTCAGAGTACGACCGGAGGAAATGATCTTGCTGATAGACTCATTTGCGCACAGATGCCTGACACTAAGAGCCATCCTGTCAAATTCCCGCTGAATCTCTGCGTCATCCTCGCCCCTGAAGGCCTCATCATCCTTTTCCACCGTCAGACTGAATTCATCATCACTTAACTGCGCACGGGTCAGCACGGTATGAGGATCAAGTTTCAGCGGTAACTGCTCCTGCAGCGAGGATACTGCCATCACACTCACATCACGAAAATATGCCGCATAAATGTAATAGGCAGCAAAACAAATCACAATGATCACGAACACCTTAAAATTACGTCTGATCCTGCTCCTAATAGAACTTGTTCCTGCAGAGGATGTCTCGGCAAGTCTTTTGGCTTTGCCGTAAAAACTGCCAATCTCACCTTCTCTGTCTTCTGCTGCACTTGTGCCGTCAGGTCGGATGGTTCCATCCTCAAGATCCTGATTGAAACGCTCCAGACGCGCTCTGACCTCATCAGGAAGATACTCACTGCCTCTTTTACTGCTGTGCATAAAACCGGCTTTTTGCAGCGCCACACCGGCAAGAGAGGGTCCAGCCTTCACCTCATTACGGTCATCACTTAAATTCTCAGGCTGTTTGTCCTGCTCGTCGTTTTCCATGGATGATGCGGTCTTAATTTCGTCCTTTTTTTCTTCACCGTCTTCTTGCATGATGAAATCACCGTTTAGATTCAGTCACCGCCCTTAGACGGCTTTGTTGTCTGTCACCTTATCTCTTATGCTAATATATGTGCGTCAGTTAATGCCGTCAATGCATAAGCATCAAGTTAGGATCACAGGGGTTGCAGAATGACCACCTTAGTAGGAAAAGACGCTCCGCTCGAAGAGAGCATTGAACGTTTCCGTTCAAATTTATTAAAGTTAAATCTGGAAGTCACCGAAAGCAACTGGCTCAACCCGTTGCCTAACGTATTTTCTGTTCATCTCTCCCTTAACAACTGTCCTGTAATCTATTCCAACGGAAAAGGCTCCTCAAAGGAAGCGGCACTTGCCTCAGCTTACGGTGAGTTATTTGAGCGTTTATCCACCCATATGAGTTTTTCCGATTATTTTTTGGGACTCGACAATTCCAATGCCCCCTTCGTTCATTTTCCCGATGAAAAATGGACTCCCATCAATGAAGAGGACCCGACTCTGCCACAGGAGATTCTGAACGGCTCACTGCGCAAATTCTACACGCAAAACAGCGGAGTTACCCTGGACAACCTTGTTGACCTGCAGTCCTCGTCCTATTCCCGTGGCGTATGCTCCATACCGTTTACCAATGCCCGCAACGGCGAGGTTGTCTATTTTCCGGTAAATCTGCTTGATAATCTTTACAGTTCCAACGGCATGAGTGCTGGCAATACTGAATATGAAGCCCTGGTTCAGGGACTCTCTGAAATTGTCGAGCGCTATGCCAAGCGTGAGATCATCAGAAAAGGCATTGCCCTGCCGCAGATCCCGCTTGAGGTAATCAGACGCTATCCCAAATCCTACGACACTTTAGAGCAGCTGCAGGGTGGCTGTCTTAAGGCAGTCTGCTATGACGCCTCACTCGGAGGAAAGTTCCCTGTAATCTGCGTGGTGATGTTTAATCAGCGCAACGGCACCTGCTTTGCCTCCTTCGGAGCCCATCCAATCTTTGAAGTGGCGCTGGACAGAACTCTGACCGAACTGATGCAGGGGAGAACCTTCAGCGATCTTGATAACTTTGAAGAACCGGTTTTTGATCTCAATCGTACCGGGGACATCACCAATCTTGAAAGTCATTTTATCGATTCAACCGGTCTACTGCCGATGCAGATGTTCAGAAAAGTACCGGACTACCGTTTTGTCGCATGGGATTTTGCCGGTCCGACCCGCGATCAGTACAAAGCCATGCGCTATATGATAGACAAACTCGGTTTTGATATTTTTGTCCGTTCCTACAAGGCATTAGGCGTACCTTGCTACCGCATTATCGTCCCGGGGATGTCCGAAGTGTATCCGATTGATGATCTGGTCTACGAAAACAACAATCACTCCATCGACTTTCAGGAGTCCATCATCAACCTGCCTTCATCAGAAGAGACGGAAGAAATCTACCGGAACTATCTTGAAGAGTTAGAACAGGAAGAATTCGATAACAGTGCCCTGATGTGCAGCGAACTGGGCATTCTTCCCGATGAGAATTCGCCATGGACTGACCTGCGTCTTGGCGAGCTGAAATGCCTCATTGCGCTGGCGGCAAAAATGTGGAATGAAGCCTTAACCTACGCGACCTGGACTGTCAACTTTAACCGACTCAATTTCCCTCTGGACAGACTGCGCTTTTATCAGTGTCTGACCAAGGCCCTCGAGTGCAAAACCGAAGGTGCCCTCAGCGAGGGTGACTATCAGCAGGGAATGGCTACCATCTACGGTCAGGAAACTTTGGACAGGGTTAATGCGCATATTAACGGCAGTGCCAGATTCAACGGACTTAACGCCGCTGATCTCAATCTTCGCGGCTTTAAGAGCCACCAGGAACTGATAAGAATTTACAATATCATCAAAGAAGCAAATTTAAAGCATCATGAAAACTAGGCATTTGCTGTCAGGACTGCTGCTGTGTGCAGCTCTGACCCTTGGTGGCTGCCAAAGTGCACTTGAAAGCAGCCGTACCTCAGACGGTAACAGTTATTGGACACAGATGCGCGCAAAACTAACCACCATCACCAACCTTCATGTTCAGGGCAGACTCGGTCTTGTCGGAAGACAAACCCGCGGCAGTGCCAGTTTTGACTATGAGTCCAAAGGCGATGACTTTGTCCTTGATCTGGCAACCACCTTTGGCAGCGGAATCGCCGTGATTAACAGCAGCGGCGGTAAAGCATGGACTACAACTTCAGGCAAACTTGTTGAAGCGGACAGTGCTGATGAACTGTTAAGAGATCTGTACGGCATTGATATTCCTGCAGCCGAACTGAAACAGGCTTTTTTAGGATTGCCGGTAGGCGAGTATCAGCTTGATGCACAGGGACGTCTCCAGCATTCAAGACTGGGCAGATATACTATCTCTTATACTGATTTTAAAGAATTCAACGGCTATGCCCTGCCTGTAAACATGACTATCAGCAACTCTCAGGAAGATATCAAGGTTAAAATCAACAAAGTTCTGGATGTGCAATGAATTTCCAATGTATAAGCCCGTGCAAGCTTAACCTTTTTCTATATATAACAGGCAAAAGACCTGACGGTTACCATAACCTGCAGACCCTTTTCGTTATCCTTAATTACGGTGACAGCATGACCTTTGAAACGGTCAGTGATGACGTCATTACCCTTTCTGATGTCTTTGATTTTCCCGTAAAGGATAATCTTATCTATAAGGCAGCAGCACTGCTCAAGAACTACTGTGCAATCCGTTCAGGAGTCAGGATAGACATAAAAAAGGTCCTTCCTCAGGGTGGGGGACTGGGCGGTGGTTCAGGAAACGCCGCAACCACACTGCTGGTGCTGAACAGACTGTGGCACTGCAATCTGGACGAAGCAACTCTGATAAAACTCGGGACCTCTCTTGGCGCTGATGTGCCTGTCTTTATCAAGGGTGTCACCGCTTTTGGCGAGGGAATTGGAGAAATTCTGACTGAGGTTAGTTATGAGAATAAGTGGTATCTCGTATGCACCCCCGAAGGCTGTCATGTGCCAACTCCGAAACTGTTCAGTCATAAGGACTTGAAAAAAGACAGTCCGGTGTACAGTTTTGACCAGCTTATGAACAGACCTTTTGAAAACTGTTTTACCAAAGTTGTCACCGGAGAATATCCTAAAGTACGGGAACTGCTTTGTTATCTTTCGCAATTCGGACCGGCATTCATGTCCGGAAGCGGCTCCTCATGCTTCGTGCCTTTTGCTGACGAGGATCAGGCAAGACGGGCCTATTATGCGGTAACCAAGAGCAAAATTCCCGCCTTCGTAGCCAAAGCGGTGGACAGATCACCGGTTCTGGTCGCTCTTGATACACTTCAATAGAGTTTTTCTATTGTTGACATCCTCTAGTTTCAGCAGGCGGATTCCACTGTAAAGGCTAATTGCTTAGCCCGCTTCGGTGGGTTGGGACGCTGACCTCCACCCGCCAAACTTTCAATAGCAGAGCTGGTCTTCAGACTAAAGGAGTGTCTTCAAAGTTTATTCGTTCAAGGCAATCCCCTACTATTACCAGAGCACTGTGGGGCAATGCTCTGTGGAGTCCGTCTTATTTTGCTTCTTCCTGCGGAGGAGCGCCTATTTCTATTCAGACAGTACATAGAACAGCAGAATACCCCTGATTAGTCTGGCGCTTTATATCCCCGCCCTAAAGGGCGGAATTTTACGGCGCCTTTTGATAAATAAGCACGGTAAGGCAGGATTACGCAAGATGAGGCGATTTTCCTTTGCGATAATCAGATTTGGGTCTAAAATAAGTGGGCCTTTGAAGTGTTCTTAATGCTTCTTTCCTAATTATTTGTATTTTTCAAGGTCGAATCACTATTATGGCTGATATGAAGCTCTTTGCAGGAAATGCTACTCCTGAGCTTGCAACGAAAATTGCCGATCGTCTTTACACCAGACTGGGGAACGCCACGGTGGGTCGTTTTAGCGATGGTGAAATTCAGGTTCAGATCAATGAAAACGTCCGTGGTGCTGATGTGTTTATTCTTCAGTCCACCTGCGCTCCGACTAACGATAATCTGATGGAACTTATCGTTATGATAGATGCTATGCGTCGGGCCTCGGCAGGACGAATTACAGCAGTAGTTCCTTACTTTGGCTATGCCCGTCAGGATCGTCGTCTGCGTTCTGCACGTGTACCAATTACAGCAAAGGTAGTTGCAGATCTTCTGTCTTCCGTCGGTGTCGACAGAGTTCTAACCGTTGATCTGCATGCCGAACAGATTCAGGGATTTTTTGACGTACCTGTAGACAACTGCTTCTCAAGCCAGATCTTTGTTGATGATATGAGACAGCATACGCTGGAAAGACCGTGTGTGGTCTCTCCTGACATGGGTGGTGTCGTCCGTGCCAGAGCTTTCGCCAAACTGCTCGACAACGCAGATATTGCCATTATCGATAAGCGCCGTCCGCGCCCTAATGTTTCTGAGGTAATGAACCTGATTGGTGATGTCAAAGACCGCGACTGCATTATCGTGGATGATATCATCGATACCGGTGGCACTTTATGCAAGGCTGCGGCTGCCTTAAAAGAGAGAGGAGCAAAGCATGTCTTCGCCTATGGTACACACCCTGTACTCTCCGGTCCTGCCTACGAGAATATTGCCGGTTCAGCAATTGATGAACTCGTAGTTTCAGACAGTATCCCAGCAACTGATGCTTTCAGACAGCTTAAGACTTTCCGTGTACTGAGTCTGTCGACCATGCTCGCCGAGGCAATTCGCCGCATCAGCAACGAAGAATCTATCTCAGCAATGTTTCAGGAAGTCTGATTAACCGTTCCTGACACAGGGCGACTCATCAGCGGTGGGTCGCCCTGTTTTCTTCATAAAGGTCAAATCCCCAAAGCTTTCCGCACTGCTTCAGTCCAGATAAGAGCGGTCCGGTAATAGGTGAAAATATCATCCTTGCTGTAGTTGAATTCAGATTTTGTCATAAAATCACTGATCTTCCGGTGATCCTGAGTGCTCAGCGCTCTGACAAAAAAGATGACCTTGCCTAAGGTGGTATTGTCATTTGAAAAGTATGAGGATACGGCATTTAGGACAAACTCGTCCTTAACCGTTTCATACGAATCATTGAGGAATATATAGGTCTTGGAAAGCAGTCCTGCCATAAAAGCCTGACGGTTGCCATAATCATCGCAGGGACGGCTGGCATACAGGTCCACCAGTTTACCCCGCATCAGGGCAGAAATAAACGGCTCCATACCGATCTCTGTCATCTGAATATCGCTACTCTCTCTGTTCAGCATGTGCGCCAGCGATGCTCTGCAGGACATACAGTAAAGATCAAAGGCCAAAGCCACACAGCAGAGATCTCTGATATCCTTCTGAGTCAGTTTTCCGTTCTGACAGAATGACAGAATCTCCTGAGATGACAGCAGTTTTTTCATTGCTGTGCCCACCACAGGGTATTCGACAGACATATCCGTTACGTCTTTAATGTCGTATATTTCAGAAAAAAGTTCGGCAAAGGTTCTTAGGATATCATGCTGCCACTGTGGTCTCGGATCGTAGTGATAAAAAGCCGGTGTCACAACGGCCATGACCAGATCATACGGCACGGCATCGGCAATGGAAAAGGTCTGAGAGTTCTTTTTGTAGCCGATACTTTTAAGTCCCGGAGCATCCTGCTTAAAGGCGTCCAGAACCTCCATCTGCTCCGCTCTCCTGTTGTGATCAACCAACACATAGGAAACATGAGCGGCAAGTTCTGGAAAATCTACACTGAGTCGTTCAAGATCCTCAATGTTCAGCGCAAAACGCATCTGCACCTTTGCAAGTTCAACCATGTTCTGATACTCATCCGAGGTCAGGGCGTGCCCCGGCGGTATAGTCAGGATAACCGTAGACGGATTGTAGCGACGTCTTAGATTCAGCCACTGTCTGCATGGAGGAGCACAGACCAGAACTCTTTCACAGCCGTGAACAATATCAGGAAAAATCTCGTCATTGAGAATTCCCCGGATCAGATTTGGCACCTGAGCGGCGGTACAGCGCTCGGTATACAAACTGTTTGACGGTGACAGCAGCAGCGCGTAAAAGACAGTCCTGCCCTTAAAGGACATTACCGGAACACGGTTATACAATCTGCACTGTTCTGAAGCGTTTCCTTCCTGCTGATAACGTGCAGGCATCAAACCAAATCTGATATCGGACATTTTTTACGCACTTAAAATAATCTAAACTATGTTTCTAGTAGGAGGACCGTTTTTTTAATTCCTCCAACAATTTACCATGAATACCGTTAAACCCTCCATTACTCATGACCAGAATTGTTGTCCCTGTTGGACTTGCCTCACAAATTGAACTGACCATCATCTTAAAATCGTGACAGACATGCAGCGGACGGCGGCACTGGTTCTGAAGGGCCTCAACATCCCAGGGAAATTCCTGTCCGGCATAGACGAAAATTTCATCGGCACTTTCAAGAGAAGCCCCGAGAAGTTCGTGGTTGGCACCCATTTTCATGGAATTTGAACGCGGTTCAAATACGGCTACCAGTCTCTTGTTGCCGATTTTCGCCCTCAGTCCCTCTAAAGTGAGTCTGATGGCGGTTGGATGATGGGCAAAATCATCATAGACACTCACACCACCCTCAGTTCCCCGCAGTTCCATTCGTCTTTTCGGCAGCAAAAATGTCTGTAGCGCCTGACAGGCATCACTGATACTGATCCCCGCTTCGTTGGCAGCACTGATAGCCATCAGAGCATTCTGCACGTTATAAGTGCCGGTACACTGCCAGGAAATTCTAAAACGCTCACCTGCAGCAGAGAGCACGTCAAACTCAGAACCGTCAGCGGCGACAAGTTCAGCTTTCAATCCCTGAGCAGAATTTATGCGCCTGACTTTGCTCCAGCATCCCATGTCGATCACTTCCTCAAGATTTTTATCTCCTGCAGGAAGAATGACGGTGCCCTTGCTAGGTACGGTTCTTACAAGATGATGAAACTGCTTCTGAATATCCCTGATGCTGTCAAAAATATCTGCATGGTCGTATTCAAGATTATTCATGACCAGAATCTTTGGATGATAATGGACAAATTTGGAGCGTTTATCAAAAAAGGCACAGTCGTATTCATCAGCCTCTATCACAAAATACGGACTGTCGGTATTGCGTGCTGAAATACCGAAATTACGCGGAATACCGCCGATAAGGAAGCCAGGATCCTGCTGATTACATTCAAGGATCCAGGCCAGCATTGAAGAGGTAGAAGTCTTGCCATGGGTTCCTGCTACAGCAAGTACCGTCTTCTGCCTAAGATAATGCTCCTCAAGCCACTGCGGTCCTGAAACATAGGGCAGATTCTCATCAAGCATCCGCTCTATGACCGGCATGCCACGCTTCATGACATTGCCAACCACAATCAAATCCGGCTTAGTATCAAGTGTCGATGCGTCAAACCCCTTGATGAGTTCAATGCCGGCATGCTCAAGTTCCGTACTCATCGGC
>JAGBLM010000021.1 GCA_017635415.1 Succinivibrio sp.
AAACAGCACCGCAAGATACCTGACGGCTACACTCTTAAATCAGTAACCATAAGACAGAGCGGAAGCGGAAAGTTCTACGCCAGTATTTTTTTGAATATGAGCAGGAAGTGATAAAAAAAGAGCCTAAAGCTTTCCTGGTCTGGATTACTCCATGCATGAACCTGCAAACCAGCAAATGGTTTCAAACATAAGAAATCAGGACAGACAACCACTGCCTATGATTGCGTATGTATTGAAAATCATGACAGGAAGGGCAGGTCTTAGGACCTGAATTTTGCCAAATCAGATAAACCCAAAAACCGGGAGCCCCCCGGGTTAGCCCGCGGTGAGGTAAAAACACACTGCTTGGCTCAATAGAGTTATCGAACAGCAAGCCCCTACTTATATGAGTGGGGGAGCATGTCACGACCACCTGTCGGAATATGCTTAATTGCGGGCAGTCCTAAAAGGTGCTAACATTTTCAGGATTATTTCCATATAAGAAAAGCAGTACGTAATATTTAAGAGTTCAAAAACACATCAGAGGTTCGTCAGTTGCGTGGAAAACGACGGATTCTAGTGGAGGATTTATGATTTCTTCACGTCTTGGCAAAGGCGCGGGCAAGGTCGAGAACAGTAGCACTTTCAGAAAAATATTATTTATAGCCTGTGTGCTGGTTGCCAGCATATTCATCTATCTGCTACTTGATTTCAGACATACTGCGACGGTAGCCATGACAGGGGAACTGGTTTCCGGTTCCTCTTCCGGTCTAACCGCACATTCCTCCTCGTTTTTAGGCTATGTCTTTGATTATTTTGGTTCGGTAACTTATATCTTCCCTATTCTGTTCGTCTGTGTCGTATGGATGATTGTTCTAAGACGGAAAAAAATAAAAGAGATTGATTTCTTTGCTGTAGGTCTTAGGATTCTGGGCTTTAATCTTATCGTCATAGGTTTCTGCGCTGTCTTTTCAGGTTTGGTAAATTATGGCACGACGGGGGCAGGCGGTATTCTTGGCGATTTTATCAATATTCAGTTTTTCAAACAGTTTCCTCCTGTTGTGGCCGCTTTAATTCCGGTGCTGGTATCTCTTGCCGGTATTATGCTCTTTATCGCCAGATCTCCTTTATGGTGCTGCGATTATATCGGCTCTTGGGTCATGAATCTTGTTACCTTCGGTCGTGATAAGACGCCGGAGTCTTCTCAAGACAGCAGTGGTGCCGCGGGGCAGAAAGCTAGGAGCAGCATGTTTGACAATATCAGACTTGCTACTGAGGATAAATCGGCAAAAGAGCGTATTGAACCGGTTAAGGGGCATCATCACAACGATGTGGAACCTTCATTCGGTCCGACTCTTAACGAACCTCTCAAAAATTTAAGTTCAGGGATTGATAATAGGGATAATGGTTCTGCTGGAGTACAGGGGATGTTTGGCGGAGTTTCATCAGATGATCGTATGAAGCCTGCTGCAGAGCCACTCATCAAACCGGTTCTTACCCCTAAGCCTCAGGTTAGAGAGCCACTTTTTGAACTTTCGGCACAGAAGAGTGAATTCAGCGGAGGGAATTACCAAAACAGGTCCTTTGAAAACAGGTCGGACAGTGCCCCTTCGGGCTACAGGACTGCTGCCAGTTTTTCAGAGCAGTACAGTAGTAAAGCTGCTGATACTGAAAGTTTAAAGGTCACTGACAGCAATGCTCCTGCCACCATTATCAGAGATACCAGACTTGAGGCCGCTACTGCAGCTGCTGCGACCACAGCACCTGTCGGCGAACCTCGTGATGATAGACCGGGGACTATCATTACCAAATACACCGAACCGGTCAATATTCCGCGCCGTTTCTCTACTGCCGCATCGTCATCCTTTGACGATTCCTATTCGGAGGAGAAAGACAACGGCGTGTCCTCAACCATCATTACCAAATATGATGGTTCTCTGGCAAGGGCTGCGGATCTGCAGCTTCCTCCGCGTGCTCACGATATAAGCACTGTTATAACCAAGTCGACAACGGTCTCTGGAGTAGAATTATCAGGCAGCATTCCTGAGGATATGCTCAGAGAGTCGGCTGAAAGTTCATCTGCAGTTCGTGAGAAGGGGGATACTCTTCTTGATAATTCCTTTGCTGGAAATGCCCTCCATACAGACTATACCGATGCCGACGGCAATGCTGATTTTGACAAGGGGTTTGTCCCGGATTTCCAGTCTTCTGAGGAGGAAAATATTATTCCGTTTGAGACCAGAAGCGAAGATCCCGGTTCAATAGAGGTCGACAGTCTGACCTCGGCTTTTGTTCCTTCAGACAGAGATGAAAACTATGATGGCAGTCCTCTGATGCCGAACAGGAGCAGAGTTATCTCGGAGAAGGACAATGATTACAGTTCCTATAACACATACGGCAGCAGAGGCATCAGTTCGCAGGAGTTGACTGAGTCCTATAAGACAGGTGAGCAGTCGGAAGATCAGTCTTTCCAAAACAGCAGCATATCAGCAGATAATGGTGCTTCTCTAACTTCTGAGGGCAGAAATGATGACCTGATGAATGGTTTTCCGTCTCATCAGCCGACTGATGACCTGCCAGACAGTGAGTCCGCTTCAGACTTTGATGATTATCCAGGAGAGCATCTGCCGGATTATCAGGAATCTGCTGCGGATATCCCGGAGAATCTTTTAAGAGAGCCAGAGCAGAAACCGGTTACCCAGTTTCCTACCAGAGACTACGTAACCTCTACGGTTACCGCTCCTGAAAGACCTTATGACAGCTGGAGACCGTCTCTTGATCTTCTTGCCTCGTCAAGCGGCAATCTTGAAATTACCGAGGAAGAGCTGACCCACAAGATTCAGGAAATAAACGAGTTTCTGTACAACTTCAAGGTTAAGGCAAAGGTTGCCGATTATAACACCGGACCTGTAATCACCCGCTTTGACCTGCTGCTTGACAACGGTGTACGCTCACAGACGATCAGCAGTCTTAAGATTGACCTGCAGAGAGTTATGCAGGTACAGAACATCCGTGTGCTTGACGTTATAGAAGGTACTCCTTACGTGGGACTTGAAGTGCCTAACGAGTCCAGGCAGATGATTACCCTTCGTGATGTGGTTTCAAAACCAGAATTTCAGGGGACAAATGCCGCACTGCCTCTGTGTATGGGTGTTGATTCGGTCGGTGCACCGGTGATCTCCGATCTGTCCAAACATCCTCATCTGCTGATTGCCGGTACAACAGGTTCTGGTAAATCTGCCGGTATCAATTCCATGCTGTTATCCCTGCTGCTGACCAGATCTCCGTCTGAACTTAGACTGATGCTGGTTGATCCTAAGCAGATTGAATTTGCTCTTTACGAGGATCTTCCTCATCTGATTACTCCGATTATCACCGAAGTTAAGGAGACCGTTGCCGCCCTCAAGTGGTGTGTCGGGGAGATGGAGCGCCGCTACATGCTGATTAAGGCTTTGGGCGTACGCAAACTGTCAGAGTACAATGCGAAGATTAAACAGGCCAATGCTGCAGGTCAGTCCGTATATGATCCTATGTGGTCGCCTGAAATGGGAGGCAGGCCTGTTGAACTTAAGACGCTGCCGTTTATTGTGGTGGTGGTAGACGAGTTTGCCGATCTTATGGCAGCCTCAGGTCGTAGCAAAAAGGGCGATGTTTCCACAGAATCCCTGCTGGCAAGACTTGCGGCAAAAGCCCGTGCTGCCGGTATTCACCTGATTCTGGCTACCCAGACCCCGCGTGCCGATATTGTAACCGGTGCCATCAGGGCAAATATGCCGTCTCGTGTGGCCTACACTGTTCAGTCAGCAACCGAATCTCGCATTATTCTTGATGAAGGTGGTGCGGAGAACCTGTTAGGTAACGGCGATATGCTGGCCAAACTTATGGATACCAACGGTTTCAGAGCATTCAGAGCACACGGTCCGTTTGCCAGCAACAGTGATGTTATCAATGTTGTGGATGCCTGGAAGGAACGCGGAGCACCAGAGTATATTGAAGGTGTTACTGATGATGCTGATGAGGAAGAGGAAGGTTTCCAGGAGCAGGATGATGCGCAGTCCCCTCGCGCATTGGACAAGATTTTTGATAAGGTTGCAGGCTATGCCCGCGAGTATCAGACGAAGAACGGTCGCGAGGTCTCCATAAGCGCTATTCAGGTTGAGTTCAACGTTGGTTATACAAGAGCGAAGCGACTGATGAATCAGCTCAAGCAGGAAGGCGTAGTCGGAGATTGATGCCAAAAAGGAGTCTGGTGATGAAATATATTTTCTCTGTATTTTTTCTCTTTGCTCAGGTTCTGTGTCACAGTGCTCAGGCAGATGACAAGACCGATCTGAAAAAGGTACTGGATTCCTTTAACGCATTTTCCGCTTCCTTTACGCAGAATGTTATCAAAAAGGACCGGACTGAACTTGCCAGTTCAAAGGGCACGATCAGTCTTAAAAAACCTGACCTTCTGATGATGTATACCTCAGAACCTGATGAGCAGGTCCTGTTTACCCGTGACAACAAGGTCTATTTTTATGATCCTTTCATCAATCAGGTCAGCATTTTCAACAAGTCTCAGATGTCAAATTCTCCCTTCATTCTTCTGACTTCTAATGATGCCTTGCAATGGCAGAACTATGAGGTGAACAAGCAGGGCGACTCCTATGTTCTGACTCCGAAAATAAAGGGAGAAATAAAGTCACTTTCTCTGGATTTTGCAGGTGATGTGCTCTCAAAGATCAGTATTGACATGTCTGACGGGAATACCAATACCTATATTCTGAGCGATCAGAAAAAATCTGCTGATGATGCGGTTTTTGACTATAACATTCCCTCTGATGCAGAGGTAGACGATGAACGGCTCACAAAGTGATCTTTTTGCAGATGACGGTGCCGTATCCCTGTCGGAGTCTGATACTTCTGCTGACGAAACTTCAGAATTTGCACCACTGGCTGCAAGACTGAGACCTTGTACGCTTGCAGATTACATCGGTCAGAGTCATCTTCTTTCGCCGGGAAAACCGTTAAGAACCGCCCTTGAGCGCGGTCAGTGTTATTCGATGATTCTCTGGGGACCTCCGGGGGTCGGCAAAACCACACTGGCACTTATTTTTGCCAGAGCCTGTCGTGCGGTTCTTGAACAGATCCCGGCGGTAACCTCCGGCGTCAAGGATATAAGAGCCGCTATCGAACGTGCCGAATTGCGCAGGAGACAGGGAGTCAAGACTCTTCTTTTTGTCGATGAGGTGCACCGTTTCAACAAATCACAGCAGGATGCCTTTCTGCCTCACATCGAAAACGGTACCATCACTTTTATTGGTGCTACGACGGAAAATCCATCGTTTAATCTGAATGCCGCGCTTTTATCAAGAGCCAGGGTTTATGTTCTGAAAAGACTTACGGAAGGGGAACTGCACAGCCTGATTGAACTGGCGCTGAATTCACCAAAAGGTCTTTTGAAAGAAAAGATAAAACTGGCTGATTCTGTGGAAAAGACACTCATAGAATTTGCCGATGGCGATGCCAGACATCTGCTGAATATGCTGGAGATGGCAGCAGATCTTGCCTCACCTCTCAAGGAGGGAGGAAAGATAATAACCAGAGCGATGGTCGGTGCGGTGGCAGGACGAAAACTGATTAACTACGACAAAGGCGGTGATGCCTTTTATGATCTGATTTCGGCCTTTCATAAATCTGTAAGAGGCAGTGCACCTGATGCGGCACTGTACTGGTACAGCCGCATTCTTGAGGCAGGAGGTGATCCTCTGTATGTGGCAAGAAGACTGCTGGCTATTGCCACTGAGGATGTCGGTCTTGCTGATCCTCGAGCCATGCAGGTGGCGCTGAACGCTTGGGATATTTTTGAGCGGGTCGGGGCTGCAGAGGGTGAACGAGCTATTGCCGAAGCTGCCGTATATCTTGCTATCGCACCGAAAAGTAATCATCTGTATACAGCTTTCCATAAGGCCAGAGAGGATGCCCGCAATAACGGAACCTCCGAAGTTCCGCTGTATTTACGTAATGCACCGACAAAACTTATGGAGGAACTCGGCTATAAACAGGGTTACAGATATGCTCACGACTATGAGGGAGCATATGCCGCAGGAGAGAGTTTTTTCCCTGAGGAACTGACGGGAACGGTGTACTATCAGCCATCGGACCGGGGACTTGAAAAGCAGCTTGCTGACAAACTTGAATATTTAAGAAAAAAGGACAGAGCGGAAGTCAATAAGCGTTATCCTTCAGACTTTAAGGGACGTAAGGTTAGGTTTGATGAGAATGACAGAAGCTGATTAAAACATTGTCGGTATGAAAAATGAGGTTCTCTTCATCTGCCTGTGGCGGATATCAGGTGAGCGTGATACAATCGTGACCGGGTTAAAGCGGGTGAATACAGCTCTGTTTTGAACAGACTCCGGCATGATTTTTTTCTCTGATGCTAAAAAAGCATAACAGTTCATCTGGAAGCCTCCGTTTATGATAGCGGGAGAGTATGTCACTGCTGTGGAATGTTCCGTTTTGACGTGGTTTTCATGTCGGGGTAAAATTCCACGAGAATTTTTTACTTTGTTGGCTTTATAACAAATATTCATTACAATGAAATAACGGCAAAATTAAAATGCTAGATCCAAAATATTTCCGCGGCGACATAAGTGAGATCGCCAAACGCCTTGCCACTCGCAATTACACTCTTGATGTCAACAGGATTACTGAACTTGAAGCTCAGAGAAAAGAGACCATGACCCGTACTCAGGAGCTTCAGTCACAGCGCAATTCATTATCTAAGAGCATCGGTCAGGCTATCAAGGCAGGAGAAGATGTTTCCGCCATCAAAGCGCAGGTCGGTGAGATCGGCAAGGAACTTGCCGAGGTTAAAACAGAGCAGGATAAGGTCCTTGAGGAGTTAAAACAGATCTACCTGACCGTACCTAATCTGCCGCATGAGTCCTGTCCTCTTGGTGAGGATGACTCCTTTAACGTTGAGGTCAGAAAGTGGGGTGAACCACGTAAATTTGATTTTGAGATTAAGGATCATGTTGCTATCGGTGAAGGACTTGGCATGCTTGATTTTGAGCGTGCACGCAAGGTTTCTGGTGCCCGTTTTGCCTTCATGACCGGTCCAATCTGTGCTCTGCACCGTGCTCTGGTTCAGCTGATGCTCGACCTACACAAAAAGCAGGGTTACACTGAAGTCTATACTCCTTATCTGGTAAATCTTGATTCTCTTTACGGCACCGGTCAGATGCCTAAGTTTGCTGAGGATCTCTTTCACACCAGTCTGAACGGCAATGCTGATGGTGATGACGTAAACCGTCATTTCTGCCTGATCCCGACTGCGGAAGTCCCTCTGACCAATATGGTTCGTGACGAAATTATCAATGAGCAGGATTTGCCTATCAAGGTTACTGCCCATACCCCTTGCTTCAGATCAGAGGCAGGATCAGCCGGTCGTGATACCAGAGGTCTTATCCGTATGCATCAGTTTGATAAGGTGGAAATGGTGCAGATTGTCAGACCGGAAGATTCCTGGAATGCTCTTGAACAGCTGACTGCTGATGCTGAATCAGTACTGCAGGCACTTAATCTTCCTTATCATGTTGTGGCGCTGAGCACCGGTGATATGGGCTTCAGTTCAGCCAAGACTTACGATCTGGAGGTCTGGCTGCCGGCACAGAATACCTATCGCGAGATTTCCTCCTGCTCCAACTGTGTTGATTTTCAGGCCCGCCGAATGCAGGCCCGTGTTCGTCGTAAGGATGGCAGGATTGAGCTTGTTCATACCTTAAACGGTTCCGGTCTTGCCGTCGGCCGTACGCTGGTGGCAGTGCTTGAGAACTATCAGAATGCTGACGGTTCCGTCACCGTACCTGAAGTTTTAAGACCATACTTAGGCGGTCTTGAATTTATTACCAAAGAGACAGTCTGATGATTCTGACCGCGCTTGACTGGGTAATTATTGCTGTTGTAGCGGTATCTGCCTTCTTTTCCATTATGCGCGGTTTTGTCAAAGAAGCCGTGTCGCTACTGTCCTGGATTATAGCCTTTGTGGTTACGGGACGGTTTTATGGCAGTGTAGCCGCTTTTTTGACCTTCTCCAATGATGAACTGACCCGCAATTTTCTGGCAATTATTCTTCTTTTCATAGCCACGCTCATTTTGGTCGGACTAGTTGGAAAGATTGTTTGTTCACTAGTTGTTAAAGCAGGACTGTCAGGATTTGACCGTCTTTTGGGAATTGTCTTCGGAGTAGTCAGAGGTGTCCTGATTTTGTGCGCTGTACTGGCTGTACTGCAGATCCTGTTCAATTTGCATATACTTACCTTCCTTCAGGAAAACTCTTGGTGGCAGGATTCTGTTTTTCGCCCTGACCTTGAAAAGATAGTTTCCTGGTTTTTCAGATATATGAGTAATTATTCAACTGTAATAACTGGAGCCTAGATAATATGTGCGGTGTAGTTGGTATCGTCGGGTTCTCTCCCGTAAATGTAACTTTGTACAATGCCCTTCAGGTATTGCAGCATCGAGGTCAGGATGCTGCCGGCATAGTTACGGTGGATGAGAATGGCAATTTCCACCAGCGTAAAGCCAACGGCATGGTCAGCGAAGTGTTTCAGCAGCGGCACATGATGCGGCTTAAGGGAAATGTCGGTATAGGTCATAACCGTTATCCTACAGCAGGTTCTTCAAGTGCTGCCGAAGCCCAGCCCTTTTACGTTAATTCTCCGTACGGCATTGCTCTTGCGCACAACGGCAATCTTATCAACTCACGAGAACTCAAGGAAAAATGCCGAGCTGCGCGCCGTCATGTGAATACCGAATCTGACTCAGAGGTTCTGCTGAATATTTTTGCCTGGAAACTTGAGGAGATAGAGCATGATGATCCTACTCCCGATGATATTTTCAAGGCTGTGTCAGGGGTCAATGATGAAATCCGCGGCGGTTATGCGGTTGTTTCGGTGGTTTTGGGCGTCGGTCTGGTGGCTTTCCGCGATCCTAACGGGATCCGCCCGATGTGTCTTGGCGAGAGACTGCTTGAGGACGGTTGCAAGGAATATATGGTGGCCTCGGAGAGTGCGGCATTATCTGTATGCGGTTTCAGACTGGTTCGTGATGTTGAGCCTGGGGAAGCTATACTCATTACCTCAGACTGCAGACTTTTTACTTCGATCTGTGCAAGTCAAACCAAACTTCAGCCTTGCATCTTTGAGTATGTGTATTTTGCCAGACCTGACAGTGTCATCAATGGCGCTTCCGTCTACGCAACGCGTGTCAGAATGGGAGTAAAACTTGCCGAAAAGATTAAGCGCGAGTATGAGAACCTGAAGATTGATGTGGTGATCCCGATTCCGGATACTTCCATTGATATAGCGGTGCAGATCGCAAGAAGTCTCGGAGTTCCGTACCGTCAGGGGTATGTGAAAAACCGCTATATCGGCAGAACCTTCATTATGCCGGGACAGACTCAGCGTAAGCAGTCTGTGAGAAGAAAACTCAATCCTATACCTGCTGAGTTTGCAGGAAAAAGAGTGCTGCTGGTCGATGATTCCATCGTACGCGGAACTACTTCGATGCAGATTGTGGAGATGGCAAAGGAGGCCGGGGCAAAGGAAGTGTATTTTGCCTCTGCAGCACCGGAGATCAAATACCCTAATATCTACGGTATTGATATGCCGACCTCCAAGGAGCTGATCGCCTATGGCAGATCCAATGAGGAGATTGCTAAAGCTATTCACGCTGATGCGCTTATCTACCAGTCCCTGTCTGATCTTAAGGATGCTGTCAGAGAGGAGAATCCTGAACTTGACAAGTTTGAATGTTCAATCTTTGATGGTGACTACGAAGTCCCTCCGTCAGAGGATTATTTTGAGCAGATAGCAAAACAGCGCTCTGATGATGGCAAGGCGGACAAGGAATGGAAAGATGCCTCAAACGAGGAACTTGATATCTATAATATCAAGAGTTAATCGGACAGTAGTCTTTACTCTTTGGTTCATAAAGAAAACAGCACGGCAGATTCTGCTGCCGTGCTGTTTCAATTTATGCCGATCTGCGTTGCCTTCAGACTGACTCTGCTCAAAGTATCTACTTTTGTGCCTTGCCGGTAAATTTGAGCGTTGCGTCAAACAGTTTGTCGTCCATTGTCAGTTTGCGGAATACAGGATAACAGGACTTTGAGACCTCAATGAATTTCTGTCTTTCCTCAGGGGTAAGTTCAATGATAATCATGCCTTTCTTTTTGAGTTTTTTGAGGAATTCCTTATCTTCTCTCTCCATCAGATCCGCATTCCACTGCTGAACCTCCTCTGCAGCTTTGATGAGTGAGTCCTTCTGTTTGGCATCAAGTCTGTTGAAGAATTGGGAGTTGATACCGACCACCCATGAATCAAGCATGTGATGACTCAGGGTTACGTATTTCTGAACTTCGTAGAAATTGAAGACTTCCGGTACATCAATAGGATTTTCCTGACCATCCGCCTTGCCGTTTTTGAGGATATCGTAAACAAATGCCATATTTGTGGAAGTTATATTTGCTCCGCAGGCCTTGAAGAATTCTGCAAACAGCAGGTTATCAGGAACACGGAAAGTCAGCCCCTTAAGATCGTCAGGAGTCCTGATCGGTTTGTCGGTGGTAGTTATTTCCCGGAAGGAGCGTGTCCATTTGCCAAGAACGGAAACATTCATTCTGTTGAGGCGGTTATACAGTTCTGTGGCGATTTCGCTGTTTAAAAAACTCCTGAACTGTTTGGGATCATCAAACATGTAAGGTACGGAAATCACATTAAACCCGGGGATAAAATTGGTATAGATACAGGAGGCCAGAACAGCAAGCTGTATTTCCCCTATGACGAGTTTTTTGATGCCCTTGGAGGTATTGCCTCCATACATTTTTCCTTCGGGAACAATCGTAAAATCCAAAGTTCCTTCAGAATACTGGGTGGCACGTTTGGCAAATTCCTCTGTAGCCAGGTAAACATAAGAGTCGGTAGTGTCAGGCACTGAGACCGTAATATTGGCAGGTGCGGCGGTTGCACTGTGAACTAAGCCCATAAGCAGGGATAAACTCATCACTTGTGCCAGAAGTTTTTTAACCATTGACTATCCTTAGTTTTATTATGTGATAATCTCATTTTATACGAAAAAGGAAAACACATAGAGACATTGCTAGCATTTTGCTACAAGAATTTTTCAGGACACTGATACCTGAACCGGTCAGTTCCGATATTGACGGTCAGACAGACTACCTGAATCTCGCGGGCAAGTCCGCAGGAGCAGTCAGCAGTACGTTTGAAGAGGACTTAAGAAGAGAGCCCTCAGACGGTGAATTAAATACCGTAATACTTGGTCAGGAAATAGGTGCGGTCGCGGTCGACAATCTTTTGCGCTGCTTCCTTTTCAGGATGAATATTGAATTCGTCCAATACCATCACCATTCTGTCTTTAAGATCATACGGCGGCCATTTCCTGACTTTGCCATCAGGTGAAACTGTGGCATCAAGAGACGGATTGCCAGTCTTAGCGAACTGAACCCACATACTGCGCATGGTCTTTGCGAAGGTCTGGTCGAATACTCGACCGGTGTCACCGGTCATCTCCGGATGATTGCATACGGAGGAGAGTTCTATCGAATGACCGCTTTTCATGATCGGCACGGAAGATTCGACGGTGAAGTAATAGGTATAGACCCTGCCTCCTGCCATAGTCTGGTTTTCTGACAGTCTGACGAGCGGTGCATTAAACATACGCTGCCCCAGAAGACGACTATACATCTCGTAACTCTCACCCTTTTGATAAAACTTTCGCTTGTAAAGAAGAAACATGGGTACCAAAATTCCCCAAGCGATACATCTTGAAAACCTTAACTATATCCCTACTACAAGACTGTGTGATGTTAAGAAAATCTAAAGAATCTCTCGACCCTTAGTCGCGGGAGTATGTATAAGGACGAAAATAAAGTAGCCTGTATTCTTTTCAAGTAGCAATAAACTATATTTTCTCAGTAGTTGAAACAAGACAAGCAGAAACAGAATAAAAAAAAGCAGCCAACAGGCTGCCTTCTTAGATGGTGCGCCCTAGTGGACTCGAACCACCGACCCCCACCATGTCAAGGTGATGCTCTAACCAAGCTGAGCTAAGGGCGCAATCGACCTTTGTCATTATACGGATAATAATCAGGTGATCAAGTGTTTTTTTTATTATCTTTCTGATTTGCTCCCGTTTTTGACTGAAAACTGACAGTTATCAATGTCCGTGGACGGCAAAAACAAGCGTTTTCTTAAGAAAATTACTCCACCATCATATTAAGAGCGTATAATTTCTGCGTGTTTCGTCACTTCGCACGTGAGTCTGTCGAGTTAGAGCAGGTGAAGATGCGGGGGCGAATTTTGATACTCTTAACAAGGAGCCCAGAGATGCAGAGTATGCATCGGGGTTTTTTTTATATGCCAAAAATTACTCTTCCAAGCGGTGATGTCAAAGAATTTGACTCCGCAGTTTCCATTTCCGATATCGCAAAAAGCATTGGTCCTGGTCTGGCACGCGTCTGTGTAGCCGGAAAAGTTGATGGTGTCCTCAAGGATGCCTGTGACCTGGTGGACCATGATGCGACTGTCAGCATTATTACACCAAAGGATAAGGAAGGAATTGAGATTATCCGCCATTCCTGTGCTCATCTGATGGGGCATGCCATCAAGCAGATGTTCCCTGACTGTCAGATGGCTATCGGTCCTGTTATTGATAACGGCTTCTATTATGATGTCGATCTTGAGCATAAACTTACCGCTGAAGATTTAGAAGCTCTTGATAAGAGAATGCACGAACTTGCAAAGACTGATTATCAGGTTATCAAGGAAGTTGTTGACTGGGATAAGGCCTTTAAGACATTCGAGGAAAGAAATGAGCCTTACAAGAAACTGATTCTTGAAGAGAATATCGATAAGTCTGATAAGACCATCGGTCTGTATCACCACAACGAATACATCGATATGTGCCGTGGCCCTCATGTACCGCATATGGGGTTCTGTCAGAACTTCAAACTGACTCATTTTGCCGGCGCATACTGGCGCGGCGATTCAAAGAACAAGATGCTGCAGCGTATCTACGGATGCGCCTTCTCTACAAAAGAAGAACTGAAAGACTATCTGCACAAGAGAGAAGAGGCTGCCAAGCGTGATCACCGCATGCTCGGAAAGAAACTTGATCTGTTCCATTTTCAGCAGGAAGCGCCTGGCATTGCCTTCTGGCATAATGACGGCTGGACAATTTACCGCATCGTTGAGAACTTCATGCGCACCATGTTGCACAAGTATCACTATATAGAAGTCAATACTCCGCAGATCATGGATAGGGTGCTGTGGGAGAGATCAGGACATTGGGATAAATATAAGGAAAATATGTTTACCACCAAGTCTGAGAATCGCGATTATGCCATCAAGCCGATGAACTGCCCAGGTGCAATTCAGATCTTCAATTCCCGTACCCGTTCCTATCGTGACCTTCCGATTCGCATGGCGGAGTTTGGTAAGGACTTCCGCAATGAACCTTCAGGATCATTACACGGTCTGCTGCGAGTAAGATCATTTGAGCAGGATGATGCTCATGTCTTCTGTACAGAAGACCAGATCCTTGATGTGGTAACTGACTGTATCAAGATGGTTTATGAGGTATACGGCGTATTCGGATTTAAGAAGATAGACGTCAAACTTTCCACCAGACCTGAGAAGCGCATCGGTTCAGATGAAACCTGGGACAGGTCAGAGGCAGATCTCAGAAAAGCTCTTGAGGCCAATGGTCTTGAGTATGAACTGCAGCCTGGTGAAGGTGCATTCTATGGTCCGAAGATTGAGTTTACTCTTTATGACTGTCTGGATAGAGCATGGCAGTGTGGTACCGTACAGCTTGATTTCTCGCTGCCTGGAAGACTTGGTGCCCACTACATCGGTGATGATAACCAAGAACACGTACCGGTAATGATTCACCGTGCCATTATCGGATCATTAGAGCGTTTTATCGGCATGCTTACAGAAGAGTATGCAGGTTCCTTCCCAACCTGGCTTGCTCCTGTACAGGCTGTGGTAATGAGTATTACCGACGCACAGACCGAATACGCCAGACAGGTTTATGAAAAACTAGACGAGGCAGGCATTCGTGTCAAGAGCGACCTGCGTAACGACAAGATCGGTTTCAAGATCCGTGAACATACCATCATGCATATTCCTTACATGATTGTTTGCGGTGCAAGAGAGGCCGAAGAAGGCAAGGTTGCAGTTCGTACCCGAAAGGGTGCAGATTTGGGCAGTATGAGTCTTGAGGACTTGATTAAACTAATCAATTCGGATATTATATCGCGCAAAAATATGCCTGATGCAGACCTGAAGATCGAACAGGAACAGGCTGCCAAGCGTAAGTAGATGAATTTTCTGCTTTTGATTTGATTCTTTCTAAGGAGTATTGCTATAAACAACAGTAAGAATACCGGTCGTGCGTTTCAGAAAAACCGGATTAATAATGACATCAGATGCCGTGAAGTGCGTCTGCTGGATCAGGATAATGAGCTGATTGGTGTAATGCCTACAGCCGATGCCTTGCGCATGGCAAAAGATGCTGGTGTAGATCTGGTCGAAATAAGTCCGAACGCAGCTCCGCCGGTATGTAAACTGATTGAGTATGGCAAGTATCTTTACGAGAAGAGTAAGGATCAGAAGAAGAAAAAACAGAAAGTTGTCCAGATTAAGGAAATCAAATTCCGTCCGGGCACTGATGAAGGGGACTATCAGGTTAAACTACGCAGCCTGGTCCGCTTCCTAGAAGAGGGCAACAAAGCAAAGGTTACTCTGCGTTTCCGCGGTCGCGAGATGGCGCATCAGAGCCTTGGTTTGGATGTTCTCAAACGCGTGGAGAAAGATCTCTGCGAGGATAAGGGCTTGGCCACGGTTGAATCTGCCTCCAAAGTTGAAGGCAGACAGGCAACTATGGTTCTTGCTCCTAAAAAGAAATAGAGATCTCAGGGTATCAAGTCCTAAAACGCTGTGTTGAAGGCTCCTGAATCTTGTTAACTGCTAAATGCGGAGTTATATAAATGGCTGGTAAAGTCAAGGTCAAAATGAAGACCGATAGAGGCGTTGCAAAGCGCTTCAAGAAAACTGGTAGCGGTCACTACAAGTGCCGTCATCAGAATTTACGTCACATCCTCACTAAGAAGACCGCAAAGCGTAAGCGTAATCTGCGCAATATGGTCTTTGTTAAGACTTGTAACCTGCGCGCTATTATGCGTCAGTTACCATACGCATAAGCTCGATGGAGGATTGATAAATGGCTAGAGTTAAACGTGGTGTTACCGCTCATGCTCGTCACAAGAAAGTTTTAAAGGCTGCTAAAGGCTACTATGGTGCACGTTCACGTACCTATCGCGTTGCTGTTCAGGCTGTTACCAAGGCTGGTCAGTATGCATATCGTGACCGTCGTCAGAAGAAGCGTCAGTTCCGTGCTCTGTGGATTGTTCGTATCAATGCTGCAGCACGTCAGCATGATCTGAGCTACAGCCAGCTGATCTGCGGTCTGAAGAAAGCCAACATCGACATCGATCGTAAGGTTCTCTCAGATATCGCCATCAATGATCAGGTAGCTTTCAAGGCTATTGCCGACAAGGCTCGTGAGGCTTTAAGCGCCTAATTCTGAAAAGAATTAATATCATTCTGGTTTAAGTCTTTATTTCTGACTTAAAAAAGAGCTTTCTGAGAAGATCAGAAGGCTCTTTTGGTTTGTAGTCTCTATCTCAAAGCATCGTCAGATTAATATGCCCTTTAGATGATCCGCCTCATGCTGGATAATCTGTGCGGTAAAACCGGAGAATTTCTTCACCTGTTTCTTCCAGTTGAGATCGTAATATTCAACCTCTATCTTTTTGAAGCGTTTACACTTGCGAACTCCCTCCAGAGAGAGACAGCCTTCCTCGGCTTCATAGGCGCCATCCTGAGTCTTTATCACTGGATTGAACATGATTACGTAATCACCGTGTGCATTTATCACGATGATTTCTTTACTGAAGCCAATCATATTTGCCGCCATCCCGACGCATTCCTCAGCATGTGATCTGATGGTATCCATAAGGTCGACAGCAATCTGTATATCTTTTTTTGTAGCCTTTTCTGCTGGTAAGGACAGAAAAACTACATCTTTTACGATTTCTCTTATCATTACGGTTCTTTGTCATTTTTGAGGATCTTTTAGGTATTGCGCATCCTCTGCGCTGTGAGCTAAGTATGATTCTATGCTATTTTTTGATTTATTTGCGAGCAACTGTCTGATTTTATGACCAGGTAGTCCAGCAAAACTCTTTTTATTCTCTTCATGGGATTGACAGCAGTTTACCTTTTGGTGCTAATAAACTGAAACTTCTTGAAAAAAGTTGTTATGTTTATTTGTCACGAGTAAATTGTTGATGCATGCGTCAAAATGGTACTAAAAGAACAAAAAAAACGTTTTCTGATAGGATAATACCGTACGGAGTTCAGGTTTTCTTCACATATTATTTAGGAGAAAAAACCAATAAGATACTCCTGATATGGCCAGTATAAACTGCTCTGACAGGAGTTGAACCGTGGTAACTACAGGACTCTTATATACAATTTCTCGTCGTCCAAGATAGTTTGTGCGACGTTTTTTCTTGTCTGAAGGCAGAAGAAGTAGAGGCAATGTCTTTGCAGGACACAATCCCGTCTTTAAGAGAATCGGACTTAATAGAGTTTTAAATTCACCGTATTGAAATTTACTTCCATTGGGGGAAATAAAAATGCAGTTCTGCTTACAGACTGACATTTTTACGAGATTATTATGAAAAAGATTTCATACCGAAGATCTTAAGGAATTTATCCTTAAGATCCGCATAAAAAAGCCATTTAGCAGACAACTCGTACTGCTAACTCCTGCAGAAATATTTTGTGCAGGAGAAGTTTTTTAAAAATTTGGCATATAAATCAATCTGCAAGCAAAACGTGCAAATGATGTATTTGTAT
>JAGBLM010000022.1 GCA_017635415.1 Succinivibrio sp.
ACCGTCGTTCCTGCTTGCTCTCCGGGTGATCCCGAAAAAAGCCCCAAAAACAGAAACGGAAAAACGAAAAAGATCAGTCATCCGTTGGCTTAGGGCCAATTGATGCAATTGTCGTAGGAGATACAGGGGCTGTATGCCCAGATCGGGAAGCTGACCACAAGAAACAAGTGGCTCAAAAAAAAATCTGGCCTCTGAGCTCTCCGTGGCGGAGCGACGTCTCCTCGTGGACATGGAGACCAAGGAGCTGCCTGTCTCCACTTTAGGCCGCCCTGCTCGGTCTTAACCGCACAGGGCTCTATTACAGCCCTGTGCCCCCGTCAGAGCGTGACCTTGCCGTAAAAGCCTGCATTGACATATACACGGAACACCCATTCTATGGGTACCGCCGCATATGCAAGGTGTTGAACAGCAAGTACGGCCTTGAAATCAACCACAAGGCGGTGCTCAGACACATGCATGAAATGGGCATACAGGCAATATACCCGCGCCAGAACACAAGCAGGCCCGAGCCGGGAAACCCGATATACCCATACCTGCTCAAGGGCCTGAAGATAGACCATCCGAACCATGTCTGGTCCATCGACATCACGTACATCCCCATCAAGACCGACTGGCTGTACCTGGTGGCAATCATAGACTGGTTCTCAAGATACGTCCTGAGCTGGGAGCTGAGCGACTCCATGGAGACAGACTTCGTGCCCGGTGCCTGCCAGAAAGCCCTGGCCAAGGCTGTCCCTGAGATAATGAACAGCGACCAGGGGAGCCACTTCACAAGCCCAAGATACACGCACATCTTCCTCGACGCCGGATCCAGGATCAGCATGGACCATCGGGGGGGGCGGGCTTACGACAACATCTTCATCGAGAGGCTGTGGCGGAGCGTGAAGCACGAGGATGCCTATCTGAATGGGTATGAGACCCCCAGGGAAGCGCGGATAGGGATCAACCGGTACCTTCATTTTTACAACGGGGAAAGGTTCCATTCCAGCCTCCAGTACAGGACGCCCAAGGCCGTTTATTACTCTGAGGACCCTTGACCGCTACACAATCCTACCTGTATGCGTATTATCTGTCAAGGACAGGCGATGCGCTACGCATCCTTGACAGATAATACACATACAGGTAAGGGATAATCAAGCGGTTAAGGACAACTATGTGCCACTGCACATCAAAATAACACAATTTATATGCCGACAGGGAGGTATAAATAACGGATGATATTCCACTTAAAATTTAAAAAAATTTGTCTTGACAAATGGGTTCACTTTAGATGGAAGCTTCTGTTGCTTTGGAAACATACCGTGGGCGTGACAATATTGAAAAATTCTTCCGCAGCATCAAGTCCGGGATGGATTTTGATTCGCCTGGAGTCCATGACGATCTGTCTATGGCCGCAAAGATACATCTTATGTTTATTGCCGGAATAATACGCAACAGGTTCAGCATAGCAAGTCGCAAAATCAAAAAGGATACCGGTAACAAAAAATCGTATACGGTGCCTATGATGGTAGAGCAACTGGAGCAAATCGAATGCACCGCTTATGACAATGCGATATACCAACGAAGGTACTCATATACGGCAAAACAGAAAATGATTCTTGAAGCTCTGGGTGTGTCACAGGATACGATTGACGAGGCTATTGGCAAATTTAACCTGAATTATTCACGGCGGTTGATCCTGTGAAGAATCCATACCGCCTAACCATTTGTTATGAACATCTCAAACGTAAAAATGGGAAAGTTATCCACAAAAGGGCGCACTACCCCCTGTGCTACTGATTGTGACTGCGTTTAAAATTGTCAAAGTTCACGAGTTGCTGTTTATTCCAGCTTCGGCTGTAGTTTCCATATATTTGACAGGGTTTCGTAGTACTCCTGCCTATACGGACAGCTGCTGCAAAGCTTGAATACGATATATCGTGCTGTGTGTACTGCTTTTGCGGCGACCTTCAGCAGTTTCAGGCGAATGGTATTAACCCGCTGTTTCCTCATACTCTTACAGAGTGCCAGCCGCCTGAACCAGTTGAACAGGTTATAGGCAAGGGCATGAACCTGCAGACGGTTCGCATTCACCACTTTCGCATGACTGCTGACAGAAGAAAAGTCAAAGCCGGATTTCCCCTCTTTGATGAAGTTCTCCATCTTGCCGCGGCCACAGTAAAACTGAATAACCTGATATGGTTCTGATTCCATTGTTGTAACGACAAATGTATAGAGGTGGACAAACTGGTTATAGGGCTTTTCAATTTTGAAGACAACCCTTCTTGGATGAGGCCAGCTTCCGGCCTGATACATAAACTCTCCGTATTCTACTGCATAGTCAACCTGGTTATGGAGAGTTGCACGATAGAGGGCTTCATCTGCATCAGCCGCATACTGGATCAGCGTCTTGTTCTGTTTCAGGCGGATGGCATACTTGCAGTCGTTATCCTCACAGGCTTTGTACAGGTCCGGAGCAGCAAATCCGCTGTCACCGCGCAGATAAAGAGGAAGTCCGGGGTATTTTGTACGATATTCCTGTAAGAGCGGGACCATAAACCGGTCTGCGTCTTTGCTGCAGTACTGGGTACCGTCACGAAGTTCTGCTTTCAGCAGATCGCCGGTCAGACCATCATAGCAGAGCAGCGGATGATACCCGTGAGCCCGGTAATGGAAGTTAAAGCCCTCCCCTTCCTGTGTGCCATAAGTGTTCAGCAATGTGGAATCAAGATCAAACAGCATATGTTCCGGAGCCTTGACGGAATAGACGAGCCCCCTCATTTTGCTATTGATCTCATCAAGCTGGGTAAGGGTATCGTCATCCATCCGGTTCCAGAACCGGGACAATGTTGGTTGGGAAGCCAGGGAATCTTTCTCCAGAATGGCTGTCATTATGGGATCATTGGTCAGTTCATCAGCACAGTCATCTTCAAAATAAGCTGCGATGATCTGATAGAGCATCTGCATCAGATTATCGGAATCCGTGTGGATACGGCAGTCCGTGTGATCGTTAGTCTTAAAAAGCTGCTTTACAAGTTTGATGAAACCAATCTTTGCGGCGAATTCTTTGATCAGGAGCAACCCTCCATCAGAAGAAAGATCACCGCCGTTGAAATTTATTTTGATTTTCTTGTTGCTTTTCAGTGAAAAGGTGTTTACAATAGCCATGAAGGACTTCCTTTCTAGGTTTGATTGATGGCTTCAGACACCTCAATTTTACCAGAAAACGAGTCCTTTTTCTATTCACTTTTCAGGTGAAAGCAATAAAATTCAGCAA
>JAGBLM010000023.1 GCA_017635415.1 Succinivibrio sp.
AACTTCAGTGCAGCACCGCCGAAGGTCTTGGCCAGTACGGTGGTAATAGCAGCAGTTAAGGTGGTCTTACCGTGGTCAACGTGACCGATGGTGCCTACGTTTACGTGAACCTTATCACGCACAAATTTCTCTTTTGCCATTTTTTATTCCTTTAAAGGGGGAGCAGATTACCCGCTCCCTGTTAAATAATTAAATTTAGTTCTTGCTAGCGCGCTCAGCGATTACAGCTTCTGCGATGTTCTTTGGAGCTTCGGCATAACGACCGAATTCCATTGAGTAGCCGGCACGACCCTGAGTCTGTGAACGCAGGTCAGTAGCATAGCCAAACATCTCTCCAAGAGGTACTTCAGCGTGAATCATCTTGCCCATAGGACCATCTTCCATGCCCTGAACAAGACCACGACGACGGTTGAGATCGCCGATTACATCGCCCATGTACTCTTCTGGAGTTTCAATTTCAACCTTCATCATTGGCTCAAGAAGAACAGGGTTTGCTTTCTTGAAGCCTTCTTTGAAGGCCATAGATGCTGCAATCTTAAAGGCCATTTCTGAGGAGTCAACTTCGTGGTAAGAACCGTCGTAAACGGTAACCTTCACGTCAACTACAGGGTAACCTGCGATAACACCACCGGCAATGGTTTCCTGAACGCCCTTGTCAATTGCAGGGATGTATTCCTTAGGAACAACACCACCAACAACTTCATTAGCGAACTCATAACCCTTACCAGCCTCGAGAGGTTCGATACGGAGCCAGCAGTGACCGAACTGACCACGACCGCCTGACTGACGGACGAATTTACCTTCCTGCTCAACCTTAGAGCGGATGGTCTCACGATATGCTACCTGTGGCTTACCTACGTTACACTCAACCTTGAACTCACGACGCATACGGTCAACAATAACATCAAGGTGGAGCTCACCCATACCAGAAATAATAGTCTGGCCTGACTCTTCATCAGTACGAACACGGAATGAAGGGTCTTCCTGAGCAAGACGGTTTAAGGCCAAAGACATCTTCTCCTGGTCAGCCTTGGTCTTAGGCTCGACAGCAACGGAGATAACTGGCTCTGGGAATACCATTGACTCAAGAATAATTGGCTTATCTGGATCACAAAGGGTATCACCAGTGGTGGTTTCCTTCAGACCGATGGCTGCAACGATATCACCGGCGAGAACTTCTTTAATCTCGATACGGTTGTTGGAGTGCATCTGAACCAGACGACCGAAACGCTCACGTTTCTGCTTGTCTGAGTTCATTACGGTGTCACCTGAATTAATGGTGCCTGAATAGCAACGTAAGAAAGTCAGATTTCCAACAAATGGATCGTTAGCAAGTTTGAAAGCTAAAGCAGAGAATGGCTCATTGTCATCAGCCTTACGGGTGATAACATTACCATCAAGGTCCTTACCTTCGACATCAGGAATATCCAATGGAGATGGCAGGTACTCAACAACAGCATCAAGCATAGCCTGAACGCCTTTATCCTTAAATGCTGAACCGCAGCACATAGGAATAATCTCGTTGCGCAGAGTACGCTCACGCAGACCAGCCTTAATCTCTTCCTCAGTCAGTTCCTCACCACCGAAGAATTTCTCCATTAAGGTTTCATTGGCTTCAGCAGCGGCCTCAACGAGTTTTGCACGCCATTCTTCAACTTCGTCTACCATGTCGGCAGGGATGTCTACATATTCAAACTTAATGCCCTGAGAAGCTTCATCCCAGTCAATTGCCTTACGCTTGATAAGGTCAACAACACCAATGAAGGAATCTTCCTTTCCAATTGGCAGCATTAAAGGCACCGGATTTCCTTTGAGGCGAGTCTTGATCTGATCTACAACACGCAGGAAATTAGCGCCGGTACGGTCCATCTTATTGACGAAGGCAATACGTGGAACTTTGTACTTGTTAGCCTGGCGCCATACAGTCTCAGACTGAGGCTGTACACCACCTACTGCACAGTAAACCATTACGGCACCATCAAGAACACGCATTGAACGCTCTACTTCGATAGTAAAGTCAACGTGACCCGGGGTGTCAATAATGTTGAAGCGATATGGCTGTTTCCACTGATGATCCATACCATGCCAGAAGCAGGTAGTAGCAGCGGAAGTAATGGTAATACCACGTTCCTGCTCCTGAACCATCCAGTCCATGGTAGCAGCACCGTCGTGTACCTCACCTATCTTGTGAGTCTTACCAGTGTAGAACAGAATACGCTCGGTAGTAGTGGTCTTACCAGCATCAATATGAGCGCTGATACCGATGTTACGATAGAATTTAATCGGTGTTTCACGGGACATAATACAACTCCAGGCTTACCAGCGGAAGTGACTGAAGGCTTTGTTGGCCTCGGCCATGCGATGAACATCTTCACGCTTCTTAACTGCAGTACCTTTATTCTCTACTGCATCCATCATTTCACCGGCCAGGCGGGAAGCCATAGTTTTCTCGTGACGCTTACGGGCAGCTTCAACAAGCCAACGCATTGCCAAAGCATTGCCACGTGCTGGACGGACTTCTACAGGAACCTGGTAGGTGGCACCGCCGACACGGCGGGACTTAACTTCTACATCTGGGCGGATGTGTTCAAGAGCTTCCTCGAACAGGGCAAGGTGCTCTTTGCCGCTCTTCTCAGAAATGGTATCTAATGCGCCATATACAATGCTTTCGGCGATGGATTTCTTACCATCAACCATCACAACATTGATGAATTTGGCTAAAAGTTCTGAACCGAACTTTGGATCAGGCAAAATCTTGCGCTGAGCTACTTCACGACGTCTTGGCATTTATAAATCCTCGTTATTTCAGGGTTATCCAAAACTAAAACCTGAATAATATAAAAAATGTTTGGCCTTACTCTACGAGAATGTCTTAAGCCTTAGGCTTCTTGACACCATACTTAGAGCGAGCCTGCTTACGGTCTTTAACACCAGCGCAGTCAAGAGTACCGCGGATAGTGTGGTAACGAACACCTGGCAGATCCTTAACACGACCGCCACGAATCATTACTACAGAGTGTTCCTGAAGGTTGTGACCCTCTCCACCGATATATGAGTTAACCTCAAAACCGTTGGTAAGACGTACACGGCAAACCTTACGCATTGCTGAGTTAGGTTTCTTAGGTTTAGTTGCATAAACACGGGTGCAAACGCCTCGCTTCTGTGGGCATGCCTCTAAGGCAGGTACCTTGTTCTTAGATACTACCTTTACGCGTGGTTTACGAACCAGCTGATTAATAGTAGACATTAAATAAAATCTCCTGTTAGTCCAATACGGACAGATCTTACTATTCATTCCCGACATGGGAACTTTGAATTTTAATACATAAGAAAAAAAAGGTCAACAACTTTTTGAAATTAATCTTCGGCAGGATTTTATTCGTCTGACGCTTATTTATGCTTTTTTACGCAAAGTCGATGATTAGTTTTATGAGATAGAAAATACGTTCATCAGTACCATGATTTTATCTTATTGTTATGCGACTGTAATTTCAAAATAAATGAATCTGGCGTTAATCCTGATTCAATCACAGAAGAGGCAAATACACATTCACAGTTAAACCTTTCCTGATCAGGATGACAGAACAGGACCACACAGTCAGACGGTGAACAGAACCTAGAGCAGTTCATTGCGCCTTCATTTGAATAAACAAGGTGTATCATCAGAATGTCAGAATCCTTTGCGCTTCGTTGAGTACGCTAATAATCGCGCGACTATCAGTCAAACCACTTTTTTCATCTGTAGTATCGATTGCTGATATGCATTCAATATCAAAAAGATCAAGCTGCAACAGTTTTTTTCTAAATACAGCGTGCGCATCCTCTTTTGCACATGCAGCGGCAAACGCACCTAAGATAACTACTTTCACCTCCTGCTCAAGATCTGCTAAAGTCATGGCAATATCCAGTCCCTGCTCGTAAGATACGTCTCTGAGAGGATCCGATTCTAAGGCAATTACTATCACTAAAACTCCAAAACAAGATCCGCTTGTGCAATTTGCACGCTAAGTTCCATATTTCCAGCTATTTTGACTGAACCGTCAAGATCCCCGTAAGCAAAACCGCAATTCCTTATGGCTTGCCCGCAACAAAGAATATCTGTGCGGACATCTTTGCATGCCCTGATATAAGCCGTTCTCAACTCTCCGTACCCGCTTGTTTCTTCATGATTTTTACTCAGTAACACAACAGACTGTGCGGTAAAGAAAACCGCACTGATCTCGTGTTGTTTTCTTTTACATTCTTTGATCAGTGCTACTGCATACTGATGTACTGCAGCAAAAGACGCCGGCGAGGTAACAACAAATAATATTTTCATGCCTGACTTACAGTACAAATTAATTTTGCTTCTATCTTCAATTGAAGAACCAAAATTCTTTCGTCGGTCAAAACCATATCTCTATGCATTACCAGGTAATGCATAGAGACAACTTTTCAAAGTTTATTTAACTTATTGAATTAGTAAATTAAAGTTATCGACCTATCGCCCCATTAGGACCTTTCTTGAAGAAAAAAATCTATACGGCGGCGATGATTTCAATTTCACATAATGCGCCTTTTGGCAGATCTATTTTTCCAACGCACGAACGTGCTGGAGGATTTTCCCTGAAAAATTCTGCATATACAGTATTAAATGCAGCAAAGTCATCAATGTTCTTCAAAAAACAGGTGGTCTTAACCACTCTCTCAAGAGATGAACCTGCCTCTTCGACTAAGGCCTGAACATTCTTAAGAGCCTGTCTTGCCTGTTGCGTAATATCACCCTCAACAAGTTTTCCGGTCACCGGGTCCAATGGTATCTGACCTGAAGCAAACAGAAAACCGTTTATAACCTTACCCTGAACATAAGGACCGATTGCCGCTGGCGCCTTTTCAGTTGAGATGATTTTAACTGTAGACATTTTTCCCTCTGTATACACGAAAAGACCCACCAAAAAGGTGGGTCATAATATTTGCTCTAACTGTTAATTACTCGTTTGATGAGTCACCAACATTGTTGGTTGCATCAACAGCTTCCAAAGCAGCACCGAGCTGTTTCTGAAGTTCTTCAGCAGAGATAGAGTTCTCGACCTTATCCTTAGCTTCGTCGATACGGAGAAGTTCTTCACGACGCTGCTTGTGATACTTATAACCAGTACCTGCAGGAATCAGACGACCCACGATTACATTTTCCTTAAGTCCGCGCAGTTCGTCAACCTTGCCCTCGACTGAAGCCTCAGTCAGAACTCTGGTGGTTTCCTGGAAGGATGCAGCAGAGATGAAGGAATCAGTGCTCAAAGAAGCCTTAGTCAGACCCATTAAAATGTGTCTATACTTGATTTCCTTCTTGCCCTGAGCTCTTAACCTGTCGTTCTCCAGACGGACATGAGATACTTCAGCATGCTCGCCCTCTAGGAACTTGGTGCTATCGCCCGCATCAAGGATCTCGCACTTACGCAGCATCTGACGAACGATAACCTCAATGTGCTTATCATTAATCTTTACACCCTGTAAGCGGTAAACGTCCTGAACTTCATTGACGATATAGTTTGCTACCGCAGCAACACCACGCAGTCTCAGAATATCGTGAGGAGACTCCGGACCATCGGCAATCATTTCGCCCTTGGACACAGTTTCGCCCTCGAAAACGTTAAGGTTGCGAGACAAAGCAATCATCTCTTCATGAGGAGGGATCAACTCGCCTGCTTCGTTCTTTGCCCCTTCAGCCGGAGTAATAACGAGACGGCGTTTTGACTTGGTCTCCTTACCAAAGGAAATGGTTCCTGAAATCTCTGCAAGAATTGCAGGTTCCTTAGGAGCTCTTGCCTCGAACAGATCTGCAACTCGTGGCAGACCACCGGTAATATCTTTGGTACCGCCGGCAACCTGAGGAATACGGGCAACAATGTCACCAATGTTAACCTCTGCACCATCCTGTAACTGAACGATAGCTTTCGCCTGCAGCATATACTGAGCTGCAACGTTGGTTCCCGGGATCAGCACATCATTGCCGTTCTCATCAACGATCTTAACCGAAGGCCTCTTCTCTTTACCCTGAGTTGGACGAGCAGCAATCTCGCGAACCTCGATAGAGGAAATACCGAGAGCCTCATCCTCTTTCTTATCAACGGTAACACCTTCAATAATATCGTTGAATCTGATGTAACCGTGAACTTCAGAAATAATTGGGTGAGTATGAGGGTCCCAGCGTGCAACAGTCTCTCCGACCTTAACAGTATCACCGTCCTTTACCTCAAGAACAGCACCATAAGGAAGTTTATGACTTTCCTTGGTTGAGCCAAATTCATCAAGAACAAACAGTTCAGACTGACGTGAGGTTACAACCAGTTTGCCCTCAGTGTTGGTAACAAACTTGGAGTTCTCAATTCTGACAGTACCGCTGTTGCGTACAGTTGCACCGCTTTCAGCTACTGCACGTGATGCAGCACCACCGATGTGGAAAGTACGCATGGTCAACTGAGTACCAGGCTCACCGATTGACTGAGCAGCGATAACACCGACTGCCTCACCTGGGTTGACCAGATGACCACGGGCAAGATCACGACCATAACATTTTGCACAGATACCAAACTTAGTCTTGCATAAGATTGGGGAACGTACTTTAACGTGGTCAATCTTGTTGTTCTCGATGGTGGTGCAGTCCTTTTCAGACAGAGTGGTACCTGCAGCGATCAGAACATCTTTGGTACCAGGTTTAAGCACGTCTTCAGCCAGGGTACGACCAAGAACTCTGTCACGCAGAGTTTCGATAACATCACCGCCTGTAACGTGTGGGGTGATGTCAAGACCATCGGTAGTACCGCAATCATCCTCAGTAATAACCATATCCTGAGCAACGTCAACAAGTCGACGGGTCAGATAACCGGAGTTTGCAGTCTTCAAAGCGGTATCAGCAAGACCCTTACGAGCACCGTGAGTTGAAATGAAGTACTGCTGTACGTTCAGACCTTCACGGAAGTTTGCCGTAATAGGAGTTTCAATAATGGAACCATCAGGTTTTGCCATCAGACCACGCATACCGGCGAGCTGACGGATCTGAGCCGGAGAACCACGAGCGCCTGAGTCAGCCATCATATAGATGCTGTTGAAGGATGCTTCCTTTTCCTCTTCACCAAGGATGTTGATTCCGGTCTGCACAGACAGGTTTGACATCATGGCCTTGGCAACCTTATCGTTGGCATTTGACCAAACATCAATTACCTTGTTATAGCGTTCGCCAGGAGTGATCTGACCGTTCTCATACTGACTCTCAATTGACATCACTTCTTTCTGAGCAGCAGAAATAATTGACTGTTTTTCCTTTGGAATCAGCATATCGTCAACACATACTGAAGAACCTGACAATGCAGCATGGGCAAAGCCAGTATACATAATATGGTCAGCGAACATTACGGTATCTTTCAGACCAAGCAGATGGTAGCAGTTATTGATTAATGCTCCAATCTTCTTCTTTCCTAACGGTACGTTGGAAACCTTGGTAAACCAGTCCTTATGAGTCAGGATCTCACCGATGGTATTCTCATTAACACCTTCAATAGGTGGATCGATAAAGTCATAAGACATACCCTTAGGCAGAATAAGAGAAAGCATGGCACGACCAATGGTAGTCAGACGCATTTCATTCTTTTCTTCAAATACGCCAGTATCAGGATCTTTTACCCAATAGTGGATACGGCAGGCGATACGTGCCTGGAAATCTGCCAGATCTGACTTGTACAGACGCTCTGCTTCCTTGGCATCAGAGAGGATAAGACCTTCACCCTTAGCTCCGATCTTCATACGGGTCTGATAGTACAGACCGAGCACAACGTCCTGAGCAGGAACAATAATCGGGTCACCTGAAGCAGGAGAGAGAATATTGTTGGTGGACATCATCAGAGCACGTGCTTCCAACTGAGCCTCAAGGGTCAGCGGCACGTGGACAGCCATCTGGTCACC
>JAGBLM010000024.1 GCA_017635415.1 Succinivibrio sp.
AGAGAAACAGCTCTGACTCATGATTATAGAAACTTCATCTGTAGGTAGAAAAACCGAAAGTCAATGACTCAAAAAACAGGATGAGTTACATCAGAAAGGAAGTGTTATAGCGCAAGAAAAAAAGTCCCTCAGATAAGTGATCTTGACTGTGATATAACTGGATTAACTTCCAGTAATTTTTTATTGTCTGAAAAGAAAATGCTATCAGGCATATAATTCCTGATATAACAGTCAACAAACTTTAGAGCCATACTAGGGACAGTGCTTGAAAAAAAAGTTTTTCAAAATTATTGACATCAGCACCGTCACCATATAGCCGATGTAGTTCACTAAGTGATAAAATCGCTTACTATAAGAAGTAACTGCATGACCTGGCAAGGTGTTTGACTATAAATTTGATTTTAACTGTTGACGCCTTAAATATTCAGCCGGAAGGTCAGGTGCACTGTTCTTTCAGACAAATATAAAAAAAGTTTTAAAGAGGAATTATGGCGGAATTACAGAGCAGGGGCGGTAAACCATTTGATAGGCAGAAGTCATTTGTTTCCGTTTTTATGCAGAAAGGCGGACAGAATGCTGCGTTACAGTGGCTTCTTGAGACTAAAACCCCAGTATGTATTTTCCTTATTACCGGTGTCAAGTTTGAAGGTGTAGTCTGTGGGTTTGATCAGTACACCATTGGTATTGTTGATGTGAAAGGACATCAGCAGCTTGTTTACAAGGATAAAATCTCAACTCTGACTCTCAAGAAGAGTGGCCCGCAGGTTAGCGTTGTTCATAATCGAGGCCCTCGTTTTGTCAATAATCAGAACGATCCTTCATCCAGTACTCAGACTGAGTAGAACTTCTTAAATTCCCCGTCAGCGACTTCAATGCAGTCAAAGCCGCCATTGTGGGCGGCTTTGATTCCGAGTTGACCATCTTCAAAGACCACACATTCATCTGCAGTAAGTCCCATTTGTTCTGCTGCTTTTAAGAAGGTATCAGGGGCCGGTTTATGGTTTACTACATCTTCGGCAGTTACCACAGCATCCATTAACTCCAGCAGTCCATTTTTTTCAAGCACTGTTTTAGCGTTGATGCGTTATGAGCCCGAACCTGCAGCAATCTTTTTACCGTCTTTTTTGGCCTGTCTTAGGATTGTCTCGATGGATTGGTAGGTTTTGACTTCATCGATATGCTGTCTGTAAATGGCGATTTTGTTTTTGATAAAGGTATCAATATCACCGACCTGAAAACCAAGTTCTCTGAATTTAAGAACCACGTCTCTGCTTGATACTCCGCCCATACTGTAGATAAGATCTGGATCTACGGTAAAACCATGCCTTCTGCCCATTTCCTGCCAGGCAAAAACATGGTAAGGCATGGAGTTGATGAGAGTTCCGTCGAGATCAAAGATCAGCCCTTTATATTTAGCCAGCGAAGGAAACTGCATTTTTACCTCACAAAAAAAATTTGAGTGAATTATAACAAAATCAATTTTGGTACATGACGTGCAACTGCTTAATAATCTCAGTATGATAGAAACATGATCAAAAACGAGATTGAATGCGATACCGTGATAATCGGTGCAGGAAGTGCCGGAATTGAGGCATTTCGCGAGGCATCCAAAAATGGCAGAAAATGTGTTCTGATAGATGATGGACCGTTGGGAACAACTGCTCAGAGAAGCGGTGAGATCCCGACCTCTATTCTGATGTCAGCAGGACTGTCAATGCATGATACTCGCCGTATGAACATGTTTGGTATTGAGACGCACGGCTCAATTCAGTATGACACTTCAGGAGTTTTAAATGAACTTCGTGCCGTACGGGCCCGCTCTACTTCCTCTGTCCTGTCTTTTATGTACAAGATCCCTGAGGAACTGAGACTGCGCGGCAGGGCCAGGTTCATCAATCAGAACAGTCTTGAAACAGACGATCATCTGGTCAGATTTAAGACAGCTGTTGTTTGTACTGGTGCTTCACCCCGGGTTACCTATGAGCAGTCAAGACTGCCCGGCATTATCACCACAGACGTTTTTTATGAGCAGAAAGAGTTACCAAAATCTGCTGCCGTCTTTGGGAGCAGTTCTGTTGGTCTGCAGTTAGGTCAGGCGTTATCCTATCTTGGTGTAGATGTGATGGTTTTCGGTCAGCGCAGGCTTTGGGATCTCACTGATGATGCAGTGCTGACTGTTGCCCATCAGATGCTTTCTGCTCGCTTTCATCTGACCATTGATTCTTTCATTACCTCAATTGAGGCTGATGGTGACGGTTACTCCATCTATTACATAGATGAAAGCAATTATGAAAACTATCTTAAGATGGACGCTGTAATAGCCGCAACCGGGCGTATGCCGAATGTGGGCGGAATGTGTCTGCAGGATATAGGTATCAGACTTGAAAAAACAGGCTGTATCAGAGTTGATGAAGGTACACTGCAGACTTCACTGCCTAATATATTTGCCGCAGGTGATGTGGCACACGACAGACAGTCAACCTCCATAGCCAGAGAGGAAGGAAAACTTGCTGGAAAAAATGCCCGGAATTATCCGCAGTTAAAATCACAGGATGGCAGAGTCAGACTAGATATTGTCTATACTGATCCGGTCCTCGCTATAGTCGGTCATTCTCTTGATGAAATGAAGCATCGAGCCGATGCTTCAGGTCACAAGTTTGTAATTTCTGAAGTCCGACTTGATAACGGTCATTACTGGGCAAGACATGAAGAGGGGGGAATAGTATCACTCTACACCGACGTCGATACCCACACGGTAATGGGGGCAGAAATCTGTGCATCAGGGGCAGATCATATTGCTCAGTTCCTTTCTCTAATTATAAAAACCAGAATGCCGGTTGAGGAACTGCAGAATTTTGGGTTTTATCATCTGTCCTGCGAAGGTGCCATAGCGGAGGCTGCTAAAAGTGCAGTACAGAAATTAAGCGGTTTTGCTGGCAAAAAAGCATAAATCTCTCTATCATTTTGTCCAATTTTTCTCATAATAAATTGTTCGGACGTTAGTAATGCAACAGAATAAACAGGAAATCAAGCTGGTTCTTGCCTCAGGAAATGAAGGTAAGGCCAGAGAGTTTAGAGCCATTCTTGAGCCTCTGGGATACAGAATTATCCTGCAGAAGGAACTGGGGATAAAAAGTCCTGAAGAAAATGGCAGGAGTTTTGTCGAGAATGCCATCATCAAAGCACGTTATGCTGCAGAACAGTCAGGTCTTAGTGCACTTGCTGACGATTCTGGGCTGTGCGTGGATGCTCTTGGCGGTGCTCCCGGGATCTATTCTGCCCGCTACAGTAACGGTGATGATCAGGCAAACAATGAAAAACTTCTCAGAGAACTTGAAGGCGTTGAGGATGGCAGGAGAACAGCCTGCTACTGGTGTGCTCTTTGTCTGATGCGCTCCGCTGACGATGCCGTACCATATGTGGTTCAGTCAAACTGGCAGGGGTCTATTGGCTTTAAACCCGTAGGCAGTAACGGCTTTGGCTATGATCCTCTCTTTAGAGTAAAAGGGCGCGACTGTACTGCAGCCCAACTTCCTCCCCAGATTAAAAACCTCATTTCACACCGCGCTTCGGCACTAAACCGTTTGGTTGAACTCATCAAGTTCGGAGCGCGCTAGCATGGCAAAGCTTCTGCCTTTATCGTTGTATGTGCACTATCCGTGGTGTGTCCGCAAGTGTCCGTACTGTGATTTCAATTCGGGGCGGAAACCTTCGGACGAAGGACTTGATGAAAGATATCTTGACAGTCTTCTTGATGACTTTGCAAAGGTGGTCCCCTATATAAAGGGACGTAAATTAATTTCGATGTATTTTGGCGGTGGAACACCATCACTTTTCTCTCCTCGTCATATGGCTTGTCTGCTTGATAAGGCCCGGGATTTCATCGATGACAACACGGAAATTTCCATGGAGTGTAATCCTGGTACGGTTGACAGAGGATCGTTATCAGCATACCGGAGCATTGGCATCAACAGAATCAGTATAGGGGTTCAGAGTTTTGACGATCAGTCACTGCGAAGATTAGGACGCATTCACGACGCTAGGGCGGCGCTTGACGCCTGTGATGCTGCAGTTAAGGCTAAGTTTGACAATATCAATATCGACTTAATGCATGGTCTGCCACAGCAGAGTAGAACTGCGGCAATGAATGATCTGAAGATGTCAATAAAGACGGGAGCAAATCATTTGTCATGGTATGAACTTACCATCGAGGAAGACACCGCTTTTGGTCATAATCCTCCTCCGCTTCCTGATGAGGATACGTTGGCGGCGATCGAGAATGAGGGGTTTGCCTGTCTTTTGCAGCATGGCTTTGTACGTTATGAGGTATCGGGATTTTCCAGGGACGGCAGAGTCTGCCGTCATAATCTTAATTACTGGCGGTTTGGCGATTATCTTGGTATTGGAGCGGGCGCTCACTCGAAACTTTTTATTGATGGCAGCACCTTGCGACGGGCCTGCCCTCAGGATCCTCTTGATTACATGAAGGGGCATTACGGTCAGTACCAGACTGTTAGAGCAGAAGACTTGCCTTTTGAATTCATGCTCAATCGTCTGCGTGTGTTTGATCACATCGGAATTGAGGAATTTACCAGGACCACTGCATTACCGTTTACGGATGTTGAGGCACAACTTCGCAAAGCAAGCGCCTTAGGTCTGGTCAGATTTGAAAGTGACTGCTTTTACGTTACGGATTTCGGAAAGACCATGCTCAATGATGTGCTGACTATGTTTCTATCTTGAAAAACGCAAGATGGAACAGTTTTTTATAGGCAATTAAAGACTAGAATTGTTAGTAGATAAGATTTTCATGACTCTGTATCAAAAAGGAAGAATAATGACGACCAAAACCGAAAACAGTAAATCTGAACTTCAGAAAAAGAAACAGATTGAGCGTCTGTTAAGTGCCAAAAATGCGCCTAAAGGTGCGGTGGAACGTGATTTTTCAACTGCTCTTTATCTGGTTGCAGCACTTTATCAGGTCGATTTTGGTACAGCCTCAAATCTTGGCATGTGTGCAAATCTGCTGGGTACAGTGGGGTTCAGAGGCAGTCTTGCCGAACTTGACCTTGCGGATTATCAGACGACGCTTGCCAAACTTGAGAAAAAAGGTGCTCTGGTCAGACTTGGGGATTCTCAGGTTTATGCGGCTAAAGATGAGGTGAGTGTTTTTGTGGCTAAGGTCAGAGCCAAGGAAGATACCACTTATTTTGCTAAAGACCGTGAAAAGCATTTCATTTTCTATGTTGAGGATGCACAGGGTGAAGAGTACCTGCTGCGAAGTGGTTATGTGATTCTGCCTAACGATGAGGTTGAGGTCTGTGCGGTTAAGAAGGATGGGGTCGTTGGCAGAGCTTTCGTTAGCAGCATAATCAAAAAACGGGTCTGCGTTCTGGGGCGTATTATGCTTACCGGTGGTAAGAGCAGGAGAGTGGCTACCATTATGCCGGATGAGCCGAATCTGAAAAGTCTGGTTTTTGAATATGAGGCAAATGAGGATCTGGGACAGGCAGAGTCAGGAGATGTAGTAATTGCCGAGATTGTGAAAAGACTTGCAGACAGATGTTATGTAAAAACCCGTGAGGTAGTCCGTAACCTTGGCAATCTCAACAGTATCATTGTCAGGGCCGTGATGGCAAATGATCTGCCGGTTGCGTGGCCTGATAATGTGATTCACTCGCTGTCAAGAGTGCCAAAGGAGGTTAAGTCTGAGGAAACAAAGGGTCGCGAAGATCTAAGAGAACTGCCTTTGGTGACTATCGACGGAGAGGATGCGCGTGATTTTGACGATGCTGTTTACTGCAGACGCGAGGGCAGCAAATGGCGTCTGTATGTCTCAATTGCAGACGTCTCTTATTACGTTAAGGTGGGTACCTTGCTTGACAAAGAGGCTGCCTTGCGCTGCAACAGTAATTATTTCCCAAACTATGTGATCCCGATGCTGCCTGAAAAACTCAGTAACGGCATCTGTTCTCTCAATCCTATGGTCGACCGTCTGTGTATGACTTGTGAGATGGTAATTTCAGCAAAAGGAGAGATAGAAAAGTATGAGTTTTATCCTGCCGTCATGAGATCTCATGCCAGACTCACCTACAGCGAGGCCTGGCAGATGATAACCGAGGGCACCACCAAAATTCCTGAGCATGAGGAAGTAATAGCAGACGTTGCTGAACTTTACAAACTGTACAAGGCTCTGAATCATGCCCGTGAAAAACGCGGCGGTCTGAGCATTGAAAGCACGGAGGTGATTTTCTCCTTCAATGAGCAGATGGAAATTACGGGAATTGAACCTCTGGTACGTAATGATGCACATAAACTGATTGAAGAGTGCATGATTGCCGCTAATGTGGCTGCTGCGACCTTTGTGTCAGAACACAAATCACAGACTCTTTACCGTGTGCACGCCAAACCTACTGAAAAAAAACTCTCACTGCTGTCAGGTCAGCTGGCCCGTTTCGGTCTTTCTCTGACCGGTGGAGACGATCCTAAGCCGCAAGATTATGCCCGACTTTATCAGGCCATCAGTGCCAGAAATGATGCTGATATTTTGGGAGAACTGCTCCTGCGCAGTATGTCAAAGGCTGAATACTCTCCTGACAATATAGGTCATTTTGGTCTGGCGCTTGAGAAGTATGCCCACTTCACATCTCCGATACGTCGTTATGCCGATCTGCAACTACACAGGGTTATCAAGTATCTTCTTGAAAAGGATAAAAAGCGCAGTTGGGGGAAAATCGGGGCCAAGGCCTATACCAAAGAGGAACTTCTTGCGATAGGTTCGCGCTGCAATGATCGTGAACTTGCGGCAGATACTGCCGAGCATCAGGTCGATTTTGAACTTTCATGTGTCTTCCTGCAGCAGTTTATCGGGGAGAAACTTGAGGGTACGATTACCGCCTGTACCAGTTTTGGCGCTTTTGTACGTCTTGACAGATTCATGGTTGACGGCATGATTTATATCGGCAATTTCCCGTCATATATGGAATACAATGAAAAGAATCAGACACTTGTAAGTGAAAGAGGAAAAGTATATTCCATCGGTCAGAAATTAACTGTAATATTAGCCTCCGTTGATCCTGAAGCTCACAAGATTGATCTGTTCCTGCCCGGCTCAGGTATGCCATATGCTAAAGGTCCTGCTCCAAAGAAGAAAAAGAAAGGGAAGAAGGGCGAGATTGAAGAAACTCCTGCAGTGGTCGACAAGGAAATAATCTTCAAGCGTATTGCTGATATCTCAAGAGTTCAGGATGCCACAAATGAGGATCTGATCAAAAAGGCGGTCAAAGAGAGTGACTTTGGCACAGAATTTGAGAATACGGCTCATTATGCCAACCCTCTGGAAATGCCTGGTGCGTACGATATCAGCGTACCTTTTGGCAAGAGCAAAAAAGGTGATGCCAAAGGTGGCGGCAAGAAAAGCAAACGTAACAAGAGAAGTAAACGTTAAGCAGAAGGATTTTTTAACATGGCTATACAGAAAAAGAGATCACGAAACCGTGAGATTGTCTATGGTATCAACGCGGTGATGGCTGCCTTACAGTCGGAGCCGCAGAAGATTACTGCTGCCTGGGTGGTCAAAGGTCGAGAAGAAGATCGTCGTATCGCTGCCATCGAAGAAAAACTTGCAGATAACGGTATTAGAGCACAGATTGCCATGCGTCATTTCCTTGATGAAAAAACAGAGGGCGGGGTTCATCAGGGTATTGTTATTGAGATGGTAGCAACTCCACCAAAAGATGAGCATTTCTTGGAAGATATGTTTGACACAGAAGGTGACGAGAGTTCCAAACTGTTTCTGATTCTGGACGGAGTTACCGATCCTCACAATCTGGGAGCCTGTATGCGCTCGGCGTGGGCCGCAGGCGCCAAGGCTGTAATTGTGCCAAAGGATAAGTCCGCCCCATTCTCACCAGTGGCCCGTAAAGCAGCATCAGGAGCAGCCGCAGTTCTTCCGCTGGTTGCTGTAACCAATCTCTCCCGTACTATTGAATTTCTAAAGGAGCACAATGTAGAAGTCGTGGGGATGGCTGGAGAGGCCACTGATGATATTTATGCCTACGGTTTCCAGAAATCAACCGCCATTGTCATGGGCTCAGAAGAGAGCGGTATGCGACGTCTGACCCGTGAGAAATGTGACGCTATCACCAAGATCCCTATGGCTGAGGGGGTTGAATCACTCAATGTCTCTGTTGCTGCAGGAATTGCACTGTTTGAAGTGGTACGCCAGCGTCGCCTTAACTGAAATCTTCAGGCATAAAAGCATAAATATCGGCTTTTATGCTTGATGTTCTTCCTAAATATCGTATAATAACGCAACTCAGTCACGCGACTTTTTAAGCGCGTAAGCTTCCTTGTCTGTCAAGAGACTGAACTTGATAGATTTTTACCGTAAGGGGCATTTTAAATGCGTAACTACGAAATCGTTTTCCTGGTTCACCCAGATCAATCAGATCAGGTCCCAGGTATGATCGAGCGCTATAAGGGCGAGATCGAAAAGAGCGGTGGTAAGATTGACCGCCTGGAAAACTGGGGCCGTCGTCAGCTGGCTTACCCAATCCAGAAACTGCACAAAGCTCATTACGTTCTGATGAACGTTACTGCAGAGCAGGCTGTTATCGATTCAATCGAAAACAACTTCCGCTACAATGACGCTGTAATCCGTAACATGATCATCCGCACTGCCGGTCCGGTAACTGAACCTTCACCAATGGTTAAGGCCCGTGAAGAACGCCATGGCAGCGATGAGGACGAGATTCGTCCTATGTCTGCAGATGTAGACGCTCAGTCAGAAGCTGAGTCTGATGCTGAATAAGGAGATTGATCATGGCTCATTATTTTCACCGTCGTAAGTTCAATCGCTTTGCTGCAGAAGGTATCGAAGAGATTGATTATAAAGATGTAGCTCTTTTAAAGAACTATGTAACCGAGTCCGGCAAGATTGTTCCAAGCCGCATTACCGGCACCAGCGCCAAGTATCAGCGCCAGTTAGCCTCCGCAATTAAGCGTGCCCGTTATCTGGCTCTTCTGCCTTACACTGACCTGCAGGGCCGTTAACCTGATATTGGGAGTTAATAATGGAAGTTATTCTGTTAGATAAGATCGGCCGTTTAGGCGGTCTGGGTGACAAGGTAAAAGTTCGTAACGGTTTTGCCCGTAACTATCTGTTACCTAACAACAAAGCTGTTCTTGCCACCAAAGAGAATCTGGAAAAGTTTGAAGCTGAGCGTGCTCAGCTTGAGGCCAAAATTGCGGCAGAGCTTAAAGCCGCTCAGAATCGTGCTGATGCTCTTAACAAGATTGGTACCTTTACCATTGCCGCTTTAGCTGGTGATGAGGGTAAGCTTTTCGGTTCTGTCGGTACTCGTGACATTGCTGAGTGCTTCACCAAAGCTGGTGTTGAGGTTCACAAGTCTGAGATCCGTCTGTCAGAGGGTGTTCTTCGTTCTGTTGGTACTTATGAAATTACCGTACAGTTACACCCTGATGTTAAGACAGTTATTAATCTTGAGATTGTTCCTGAGAAGTAATTTTCGGTTGCAATTGTCAAAAACGGAGGCTGAGGCCTCCGTTTTCGTATGTGAACTTTGAATATCAATTGATTAAGATACTTGCAAAAATTGTTTATCTATGTAATCTTATTGCAGTCTTTCGAATTATAAATAATCTTAAATCATGCAAGTCTTTGATAAAACAGCTGTGGTAAAGCCTTTTATTAAATGGGTGGGTGGCAAGGTTACAAATCTGCCTAAACTGATGCAGTTTGTACCTGATACGATTGATACCTATGTCGAACCATTTGTAGGCTGTGGGGCTATGTATTTTGGCCTGAAATTCAACCGCGCTATTATCAATGATATAAATGCTGAACTTATCTGTGCCTATCGTCAGGTACGAGATCATACCGCTGAACTTAAGGCCTTGCTTAACACCTTCAGATATGAAAAAGAGCAGTATCTGATGATTAGATCCTGGGACAGGGAGCCTGATTTTCTCAAGCGTCCCGAAGTGGAACGGGCGGCACGTCTGATTTATCTTATTAAAACAGGTTATAACGGTCTTTACAGAGTCAATAAGAAAAACTTCAATAATGTTCCTTTGGGACGTTATGAAAAGGTTAAGATCTGTGATGAGGAGCGCCTTGATAAATGCTCTTTGTATTTGCGTCAGCACGAGACAGAGATCTGTAATCAGGATTATTATACCCTACTTGATAAAATTCCGCCAAATGCCTTTGTTTACCTCGATCCTCCGTATCATCCTCTAACTGGTACCGCTAAATTCACCTCTTATATGCCGGGAGTGTGGGCAGAGACTGAGCAGCGTCGTTTAGGGGAGTTCTGCAGGGAACTTGACCGACGCGGCATCAAGTTTATGCAGACCAATTCTACGGCACCGCTGCTGTATGAACTTTATCGTGGTTTTAATATGACAACTGTTGATGCCAAGCGTAATATAAACTCCGATGTTACTAAGCGTCAGCCTATTAAGGAACTGGTGATTACGAACTATTAGTCTCTTAACTCAGGTGGTATATTTAACCTCTCCTAGCAAGAATGCCCCGCCTCTATAGGCTAGGATGAATTGCTGCAGAAACTTTTCGTGAATACCCAATAAATGACATATTTTTTATATCGGCACGGATTGTTGGTATTGCGTAATGAAGCAGAACATAGCCTATAAATTCAGAATCTATCCTGATGAAAGACAGAAAGTGCCTTTCATAAAGACTTTCGACTGTGTTCGTTCTGTATACAATAAAATGCCTGAAGATAAGACTGAGCGTTAAAATCTTACAAAGAAAATGCTTAACAACACTCCTTCCCAGTACACAAGTGAAATCAGGTAACAGTAATTTTATTCGAAAAATTTACTGATTAATGTCCGCAGAGAAGAGCATTACAGAATTTGACTGTAAACACTTACCGGAATAACCTGCTTAAAAATTGGTGAGATCGGGAAAAACTTACCTTGTAATAAAAGGAGTTGTGTTACGCAACTCCCTTTTTCTCTTTGATTGATAGTAACTAATCCCACGGATCACCGTGACTGATTCTGTTTGCCGGTCGCGATGTTCTGCGCGGTGTCGTTCTTGGAGCCGCATTTACACCGCTATCTTCGACTTTAGGTGTTATATTCTCAGGTTGCGCCTGAGTTGTCCCCTCATCTGTCTCATTAAGAGAATTCAGATCCTGATTGAGACTGTTAGCAGCATTCTGACTGGCCTCAATTAGGGCTTCATTCTGTTCTTCTCTGAGCAGAGCCTCCTGCTCTCTTTCTGAACGCAACTGTTCGGTCTGGTTGGCCATTTCAATACTGTAGATATAGCGAGCTGAATCAGTTGGCTGTTTGGCAATCTGTTTTAATGCCTCGTATTCAAGCTGTTCTCTGATGCCATACTTACTCATTGATGGTTGTTTTGGTTTTGACGTATTATGCTTAGGCTTGGCAGATGGCTGTTTAGGCATCGGCGTACTGCCGATAGGAATAGGCTCTCCAAGAAAATGAGCTTTGGTATCAAACAGGTAAATATCAAAAACGCATTTAATTCTGGCGCCAATCTCACGCAGTTTGACTTTAAAGGTGCCGAAACCATCCGGTTCAGAAGCATTAAAACCTACGGCATTAATGCCGAATTTATCGGCGATGAATATTGCTCTTTCGTTGTGCCAAGACTGAGAGATGACAGTAACATCCTTGAGCAGGAAAACCTCTTTTGCCCTGACCACACTGTTAAGGGTATTGATCCCGGCAAAATCCATGACAATATTTTCTGCAGGGATACCCTGTTTGATCAAGGCTTTGTACATCATGCGTGGTTCATTATAGGAATCGTGACGATTATCCCCTGAGACAAGAATATATTTGATTTTCCCGGCATTAAAAAGTTCAACGGCTGCCATAATCCGATAGGAAAAGTACAGATTATCCTGTCCAGGAGCTATGGTAGGAGAAGTGCCAAGCAGCAGTCCTACTCTGTTATAAGGTATTTCCTTATAACTTTCGTAAGTCTTGGTGGTGAAACTTGAGATACGGAACATGGCCAGCATGACAAACATTGCCATAACCAAAACAGCCATCATTCCGAGGTAGCAGATCAGTTTAAAGAAACTGCACAGGTCAGAACCAAACTGATACTGTTCGTTGTTCAGTCTATTGCGCACTTCAGAACCCTACAGAATATGCATTACACACGGCATCTTGGCGATCTCTGTGTAGAGAGTCTCAAGTTTCTGTGCTGAACTGACTGTTACAGGAACAGTGTACGAGATATAGTTACCGTTTCGACTTGGCGTTCCCGCTTTGGTAATTGGTTTAAGACCATCAGGTTCAATAGAGCTGATGCAGTTTTTAACCTCATCAAGCGCATTTAAGACCTTAGCGTCAACAATGATGCGGAAATCAACCAAAGAAGGAAAATCAAGCAATTTCTGTAAACGTGAATAAACGTCAGGCATTATTCTTCCTCATCAACTGCATCTTCACTGTCTGAACCGGTGAAGAATAATACAATACTATCCCACGTTTTGGTGATAAATCCTCCCTCTCCGATATCCTCGCTGGCAATGAGAGGCATGGAGGCAAGCGGTTTGTCATCAAGGGTAACCCTGACCACACCAAGCTCTTCTCCTTTTTTGATAGGGGCGATAAATTTAGAGTTCTTAAGGCGATAGTTAATCTTGATATTGTTCTGTGAACCGCGCGGAATCATTACGCTGAGATTCTCAGGTAACACCAGATCAATACTGCCTTTTTCACCTTTCCTGACTTCGCGGTTAAGGAGCGGCTTATTGGCGGTGAAAGGGGTATAGAGTTCAAAATATCTGAATCCGAAGGTGAGCAGTGCCTTGCAGTCCTGAGCACGCTGTTTGTCGGATTTTGCACCGATAACTGCAGCAATCAGCCGCATGTTATCCAGAGCAGAGGAGGCTACCAGATTATAGCCGACCTGAGAGAGATGGCCTGTTTTAATGCCGTCCACATTCATGGTTTTATCCCACAGCAGGCGGTTACGGTTCATCTGTTTGATACCATTGAAGGTGAATTCCTTCTGACTATAGATAGCGTACTCCTCAGGAAGATCTCTGATGAGTGCTCTGCCCAGCAGCACCATATCGTATGCTGATGAGTAATTCATTTCGTCAAAGAGTCCGTGAACATTTGAGAAATGGGTATCCTTAAGACCAAGTTTCTGGGCATAATCGTTCATTACGCTGACAAAACCCTGCTCGGTACCTGCAAGATGTATAGCCATTGCCACGCAAGCGTCATTGCCTGACTGAATAATGATGCCGCGTACTAGATCTCCGACTTTAATGGTTTTACCGACCTCAATGAACATTTTTGAAGAGTCAGAATAGTTTTTGGACCAGGCGTCTTCAGTTATGACTACATCATCATCCATGTGCAGACGACCGGCTTTCAACTCCATACCGATTACATAAGAAGTCATCATTTTGGTCAGCGAGGCCGGCCAGATTTTTTCATGACAGTTATGTTCGGTAATGATTCGTCCTGAAGCATAGTCCATCAGCACCCATGATTGCGCTTCAAATTCAGGAGCGGATGGGATAACAACAGGGCCTGTCAGATTATTTCCCGTTGCAGGTGCTGTACCGTTCTGCGACTGAGCCTTCATCTGAGCGAATGGATCGGCATCGGGGGCTTCTGCAGATTTGGCTGCCACACAGGCGGTCATAAGAGAAAGTACAGTAACTGCAAGTAACTTCTTCAACCTCAACATAATCTAATCTTTTCCTTAAAACTTTTTGACAAAACCGTCTGGGAATCCTTTGACCTTGGCCTGTTCAAGAATTGCTCTTGCCGTATTCTCGTCATTAAAAGGTCCTATCAGCACGCGACTGATTCCCTGCGAAGTGGACACGATAACACTGTGGTGCACTCTTCGTCTTGCAATATCTGCCAGTTCTTTTGCTTTATTACTGTCACGACTGGCAACAATCTGGATGTATATTTTGTTTCCTAGAGTCGCTGCCGGTGTATAGTTTACATTTTGTTTGGCATTGTTTACAGTCTTAAATGAACCTTGAGCTGTATTTGTCGTACTTGCTGCTGGTCTGCTCAGACTTGGTGCCACCGCAGGTGTACCGAAAGCGTTTTTAAGACTGCCGCCAAAGCCGACACTGATAAACTCGATGCGAACCCTGGCTGTTCCTTTTCCTATCATATTCAGAGCACGGGCCGCTCCTTCCGAGAGATCTATAATTCTGTCCCCGTGGAAAGGTCCGCGGTCATTTACTCTGACAATAACCTTTTTTCCGTTTTCAAGATTGGTTACCTTAAGATAGGAAGGGAGGGGAAGATTTTTGTGGGCAGCGGAGAATCCGGTCTGATCATAGATTTCGCCTAAGGATGTGGCCTTACCGTTGAAACCAGGTCCGTACCATGAGGCTGTTCCCTCTTCGATATATGAATCACAGCCGTTCCAGACGCGGTAGAATTTTCCAAGAACGTTGTAATCCTTGTTGCCTCTCTTAGGGACAGATTCATACCTGATTTTAGCTCCGCTTACTCCGTTGAGGTTGACTTGTTCCTGCTGCGGATATGGTTTGGTGTTGTTAGGTCCGGTTCCATAAGTGTATTGATCGCCAGCACTACCTCCATGTCCTACACCGGAGTAATCTGAAGAACAGCCGTTCAGAAGAAGCAGGGCAAGGAACGTCAGGAACGCAACTTTTGTCACGGATCTCTTTTGAATCAAGGCATTCTTCCTTCAGGGGCGGAGATATGTCCCCGTTTGAGCTGATACTTCTCATAACCCTGGCGTATATACTCTGAGAGTTCATATACAGCTCTGGCGTATAGCGGACTGGTGTTATACCGCATAATCACGTTGAAGTTGTTCAGTCCGACTCCGTAACTTAGATTGCCGTCCTCAAGAGGCCAGGAGAAGAATCGTATTTTCTGTCCAGGACTCAGTGACACCTTGGTCGAAACTCCGCTGCTGTAGAGTTCATCAACAGTAAGATCCCATTTTTTCTCAAGTAGTCTGTCTGCATTGGCGCTGTTCAAATGAGCTGGGTAGAATATTCCGCGACCGCTCTGCCAGCCGTGTCTTTTGAAATAATTTGCCACCGAACCGATGGCATCTTCACTACTGAGGAACAGATTTTTTTTGCCGTCACCGTCAAAATCAACAGCGTAATCAAGGTATGAGGATGGCATAAACTGTCCCATGCCCATAGCTCCGGCATAGGATCCCTTTACAGAGGTTATCTCCCACTGCTCATCCTGGCATAGTCTTACAAGGTTGGCAAATTCCTTGGAGAAATAGGCCTCACGTTTAGGATAGTGGAAGCCTAGCGTATACAGCGCATCGAGAGCTTTCCAGTTGCCCATGTTCTTTCCATAGAAGGTTTCAACACCGATGATGGCACAGATGATCTCGGCAGGAACACCATAGGTGCTCTCAGCAAGTTTTAAGGTTTTTTCGTTAGCCAGATAAAACTTTACACCGTTTTCAATTCTTGAGGTGGTGATAAAAATATTACGGTACTGCCACCACGGTTTGCTCTCTGACGGAGTGGTGATGGCATCAATAATCTTCTGCTGGTAAACAGCTTTGCTGATGGCATTTTCAAGACTTTGCCTGGAGACTCCGGCATGTTTTGCCAATGCGTTCAGATCAGCACCGTAAACCGAACAGAAAACCATCATCAGTGAGGTTAGAAGAGCCAGTTTTTTTAAGAGATTCGTCATGAAATTTGCCTTTATTGCTGACCGAACAATGTTATTTTTTTATGCGTATTGATGGACATAATCATGCCAAAACTGATGGCAAGCGTGATAAGAGCGGTGCCACCGTAACTTATAAGAGGTAATGGTACTCCAACTACCGGAAGAATTCCGCTTACCATGCCTATGTTTACAAATATATAGAATACAAAAGTAAAGGTATAGGCAGCGCTTAGAATTCTGCCGAAATTATCAGTAAGCTTCATGGTGATAAGAATACACCGTCCGATAATAAAAGTATAAATGGCCATCAGAATCAGAAAGCCAATCAATCCGGTTTCTTCCGACAGCACGGCGAATATGAAATCGGTATGAGGTTCCGGGAGAAAATCCAGCTGGGACTGACTGCCCAGCAGCCATCCTTTGCCATAAACACCGCCGGAACCTATGGCGATTTTCGACTGAATAATGTGATATCCGGCCCCCAGAGGATCGGAAGTTGGATCAATCAGGGTATAAACTCGCTGTTTCTGATAATCATGCAACACAAAGTTCCACATGATTGGCAGTGCCGCAGTCATAAGTCCAAGGCCTGTTATGATCCACCACCAGGATAGACCGGCCACAAAAATGGCGATGAAACCAGATATCGCCACAAGACCTGCGGTTCCAAGATCAGGCTGCATCAGAATGAGTGCCGTTGGTGCCCCCACCAGCATCATGGCGATGATGTTGTTAAAGGTCTTAGGTGGCAGTGCTGCTTTTGAGAGGAAGGTCGCTATTGTCAGCGGCATAACAACCTTGAATATTTCAGATGGCTGAATACGGATAAAGCCCAAATTGAGCCAGCGCTGCGCTCCTTTGGAGATATCGCCGAAAAGTTCAACCATAATAAGCATGACAATGCCCAGCAGATAGAGATAAAAGGAGAATTTGGCAAAGTACTTAGGAGGGATCTGAGCAACCAAAATCATGAGCAGGAATGCTGCACCTGTCCTCATAATCTGGCGGATCAGCATGTCAGCGTGCTGTCCTGAAGCAGAATAGAGCACAAACAGCGACAGGCAAAGGGCCATAATCATGCCCAGAACAATAGGCATGTCTACGTGGTGCCGTGTGAAAAAACTGACGTTTGATACGCGGTTGTTTACGTGCTCAAGAGAAGATAGTGAATCTTTATTCATAACTTTTACTGAACCATTACTGTTCCGCCCATACCGAATTTTATCTGATGCGGTTCTTTCTCTCCCATATAGCCGCCAGGGTAGAGGTCAAGCAGATATTTATCGATAATCTTTCGGGCAATAGGGGCAGCCTTGGTAGAACCACCGCCTTCATTTTCAAGAATAATACCTACCAGAATGCGCGGATGAACGTATGGAGCAAAGGCCACAAAGAGCGCGTTATCGCGATGCTCAACCTTTAGCGACGCGGCGTTGTATTTTTCTCCCTGCTTAACACTTACCACCTGCGCAGTACCGGATTTTCCTGCGGCCTTGTATTTTGCACCAAAGAAGGCTCTTCTTCCGGTTCCTTCCGGTCCGTTTACGACTAGGTACATGCCAGAACGGCATACATCCCAGTAACCTTCATCATTAAGTTTGAAGGTTTGCACTTCCTGATTAGTCGCATATTCGTCGATCACGGCATTGTTTTTTGAGGGATCGGTAATCTTCTGCATTAGATGAGGCGTTTTTATTTCCCCTCGATTGGCAAGGGTGGTATGTGCCTTAATCAGCTGCAGCAGAGTGGTGGTCCAGTAACCCTGACCAATACCGATAGGCACGGTGTCACCAAGGTGCCAAGGCTGATTGAAGCGAGATTTTTTCCATTCTCGTGAAGGGTTAATACCCAGCGATTCTTCTTTTATGTCAATGCCTGTGGACTTACCGAACCCAAAACGGTCCAGATAGTCGTGGATAGTATTGATGCCGGCGCGATAGGCCAGATCATAAAAATAAGTGTCAGCAGAGATTTCTAACGCACGGTAGAGATCGAGCCAGCCGTGTCCCCACGGTCTCCAATCACGGAACTGATGGGTGGAGTTTGGCAGACGGAAAGATGGATGCCCGAAGAAAGAGCCTAAAGGAGTAATGAGTTTTTCATTAAGGCCCATGATACACATCAGCGGTTTTACTGTTGAAGCCGGGGCGTAGCCGCCCTGGGTAACACGGTTAATCAGCGGATGTCCGGAATTGTTGAGCAGTCTTTTGTATTCGTTGCTTCTGATGCCGCGAACAAACAGGTTAGGGTCGTAGGATGGATTTGAGTACATCGCCAGAATCTCGCCTGTTGAAGGTTCTACAGCGACAATCGCTCCGCGCATGGTCCCGAAGATTTCCTGTGCATAATACTGCAGTCTGATATCCAGTGACAGTGTCAGATCAAGTCCTGGTGATGGTGGATTGAACTTAAGAGTGCGGATAATCTGCCCGTGACTGTTGACCTCAACCTCTCTTGATCCTGTTTGTCCGTGCAATTCATCCTCATAGTATCTCTCGATGCCCAGTTTGCCTATTTCAGACGATCCTTCATAGTTATCAATCTTACCTTCTTTGGTAAGGTTCTCAACATCGGTAGTATTAATGCGGGATACGTAGCCAATGGCATGCGTGGTGATATTTTCAAAAGGATAGTAGCGTTTGAGGTTGACCTCGACATTTATGTTCGGGTAGCGGTAACTATGGACAGAGAAGGTCGCGATCTGCTCTTCAGTGAGCATATCGGAGATTTCGATACTTGAAAAACGCTTGATTGTTTTCGACTGTCTGACGAGGTTTTTTATCTCTTTCTCCGTGAGATTAAGAGACAGCATCTCATTTAATTCATTGATGGCCTTGCCGGCATCAATCTCTTTGCTAGGGTAGAGCATAAGATGGTAAACTGGACGGTTATCGGCAAGAACCACATGATTTCTGTCGTAGATAATGCCCCTTGAAGGAACTACCGGCAGAACTTTGATCCGGTTTTCGTTGGATCTGGTTTGATAGTCCTCATAAGAAATAACCTGCAGATAATACAGGTTGGAGAACAGAATAAGGATCATGACAACGGCAATGCCGATGCAGAAAAACATCCTCCTGTGAAAGAGGGTTGTTTCAGCTTCTACATTCTTTTTGATCATGCCTTCTTGCCGTGGCTCATGGCGTTTTCTTTTTCGCTCACGACCAAAAAGTATACGTTCTTTGTGATGTTTTTGCTTTGAGCCGAACACGGTAAATTAACCAGATGAAAGTTAAGGAATTATATTACTATAAGTACTGCTGTAGAAACTTGTTTCGTATTTTAGCAAAATGCATGCTAAAACGCCACGACTTGCTGTTCTGACGTGAGATGTAATGTAAAGCAGAATGTCTTAATCTGAGTTGTCGTGATGAACCTGAAAGTAGGCTCATGAGCACTCGTTAATTGATTTTTCATCGTTTTAGTGACTGTTGATTAGCGATTTGTGTTGAAATATAGAGGAAAAACCTTTTGTTACGTGAACCAATTCACGTTTTTTTATTCTATTTTAACGAG
>JAGBLM010000025.1 GCA_017635415.1 Succinivibrio sp.
CGAAGATATTCCCGTAACGGCAACATAAATCTGAGCTGTACCAGCCGCTTTCCAGGACACTCTGGGCTGCAACAATCTTGGGAAACTTGATGCCATACTTGGCCATCACCTTGTAAAGGTTGGTAATGTTAAGCGGCAGACTGGGATGGATATCGAAGTGCAGGGCATCCATCTTCTGCTGCAAGCCCACTATATAATCATTAAGGTACGCGAGAAACGGTTCCGGGTCAACCTTCTGCCAAGAGCCTCCTTGTTCATCTTGCCTCCATTTTGAAATCTCCAGATGAAGGTGCTCTGCTGTTGCACGTCCGCTACGTCCTGAAGTACCGACGATGGTTCCTGCTGTCACAATCTGCCCTTCACACACATTTATCAAGCTCAGGTGGGCATAGCGTACACGCAGGTTGCCGTGGTTGATGATGATATTGTTGCCATAGCCTGTACTACGGCGTTCCACCTTTTCAATGACTCCTGGGAACATGGCATAGACATGGGCGTATCTGGCCCGTAGGTCAACACCTGAATGGAAGCGGTTTTCGCAGCGAGTAATCGGATCCTGTCGATAGCCGTACTCAGAAGTCACTTTCAGAAAGTCCAACGGCAGGGATATACTGCGTCTTCTGCCCAGCAACTCGTACATCATACTGTCGCGTACAGACACGAAGACAGGTATGTCATACTCAATGGCAATCTCCCGATGTTGTGGGATGTCAAAATACTCATCGTGATTCGTTTTCTGACTATTTTCATCAGAAACAGCCAAATCTGCCGAATCGGTCAAATTCTCTGGAATCGGCTTACTTTTAACCACCTGTGGTAGCTTTTGGACGGTGTTGAACTGTGCCGGACAGGACACTGGAACTGTCGGCAGGAATAAGAAGTATAAGAAATAGTTTTTTCTGCTTTTCATGGTTATTTAATGTTTAATTTTGCACTCGGTTTTGAGAACCAGGCGCTCATGAATACGAGTGCAAAGGTACGGCAAACCGATGAGGAATACGAAGAATAAAAATCTTTTTATCCTCTATGAAACGGGAGCCCGCCTATATATAATAATAAGGTGTAACAATCAAACAAGAAAGAGAATGGGAAAGCTATTCAATGAAAGAGATCTGAACAGGAAGGACTTCGAGCGTATCGACATTGACGTACGAACGATGCCCAAGGAAATCAAGGAGAAGCTGCTGAACGGCGAGATTACCCCGTTGCTGGAGATCCGTGACCAGATGGATAACGGTGTTGTGGCTACGATGCCCGTCAAGCTCAGACTGGAACGCAGTGATGACGGCAAGGCCGTGCTGAAAGCCTATCCTGTGAGTAAGGACATCGTGAGTGACCTGAAGCTCACAGAGACAGAGTGCAAGAACCTGCAGGACGGTGAGGTCATCAAGAAAGATATCCGTGAGGGCAACCGTACGAGAGCGATGTTCCTGCAACTCGAACAGGAAACCAAAAGCCTGCTGAAACGTGACATCAAGACCGTAGAGTTGGAAAAGCGCATGGATGAACTGGAGCATGTCAAGGACATCACTCTTGGCCAGAATCAGCGTCAGGCCATCCGTGAGGGTAAGCCCGTGGAGCTGGAGGTTGGAGATACCAAGGTGACTGTCGGTGTTGACCTTCGACAAAATTCCGGCTTCAAGTCCATCGACGGTGACATGGGTGAGTGGAAACGTCAGCAGGAAATCAAGTGGGACATGGCTAACCCCGGTGCAATGGGCTACTGGCAGACCGACGAGAACTGTTGGGAGTTCAAACAGACTCAGGAGAAATACAAGATGCCAGAGTCGAAGAAAGAAGAAAAGTCCAAGACCATCAAGGAGGAAACCAGACAGACCATCCACTTTGGAATGTAGAGATAATAGGTAAAAAGGTAAAAAAGTAAAAAGGTAAAAGGGTAAACAGGATAACACTACAATGATTGATTCTTGCCATAAGATTCAATGAATTGACCTTATAATCTGGTACTATGGAAACACATTTTTAGTTCAGGTAAAACGATTAAGAAACATGGATAACAACACAGAGAATACTTATGAAGAGCTGATACAGCTCAAGGAACAGGGAG
>JAGBLM010000026.1 GCA_017635415.1 Succinivibrio sp.
CTCTAAGAATTATCTGTCAGCGTTTCCTCCCTCAACACATGGATGCTTTCGCTGCTGCGATAGAGCACAGTCTGGAGAGAACGGCTGTTGTGAAGATAACCTTGACAGAACAGCCAACAGGTAAGCGTAAGCAGTATGACAAACAAGGTGAAGAAATGAAATGGGGACGAATGGAATGAACAAAGTACGAATCACAGCCATACGTCAGACAATCTATCCTGACCTGATGGCGAAGTATGAGAATCCCATCGAGCATACTTGCGATGTCAGGGAGGGTCAGCAATGGATATCAGAGAAAGGTGAATGTCCTGTAGGGATGTGTCCTTCTGCCTGGTCATCCATGCGGGAGTTTGTAGAGTCTTTGGCTAGAGGTGAGGGGAACTTCTACGATGGCTGGATGAAGAATCCCATGAGTGCGATGATCAGCTGCAACGACGGCTTCCGTCCGTTCAGTTTCTATATTGAGGTGATTGAGTAATGGCATCAGGCGTAGATAGCAGAGAAAAAAACAGCGGACATGGCATATACGACGGAGAAATTCTTTGCCGATATAGATGCCAAGAACTATATCAATGAGTTCCGTAGGACTGATTACTTCTTTGAGTTCTGCCAACAATGCAAGAACTATAACCATCGTTATGGCTGCCCGCCATTCGATGATGAAACTCTGTCAATCGTTGAGGGCTATGAGAAAGTCCGTATCATGGGCGTAAAGATTATCCCCAACAACAAACAGTTGCCTCTCAGTGCAGCAAATGACCTGATGAAGCCAGTCATTACGGAAATGAACGAAGAACTGTTGGAACTGGAGAAATCCCTTGGAGGATATGCTTTCGGATTTGTTGGCACCTGCCCGTATTGCGGTGGTGCACCCTGCGCCAAAATCTCAGGTGAGCCATGCAGACACCCGGATAAAGTCCGTCCGTCTCTGGAGGCATTTGGCTTCGACATGAGCAAGACCGCCAAAGATTTGCTGGGCTTGGAAATCAAATGGAGCCAGGGGGAGTTGATTCCAGAGTATCTGACCTTGGTATGTGGGGTCTTTTATCAGAAATCAGCATGAAAGGCCAATCTCTACTACAGATTATGCTTCCTCATCCACTTCATCTTCTTCGCTGGCATTGGCTGCGAAAAGTTCATTATGTGCTTCGACCATACTCAGGAACAGCTCAGAAATGCCGGGTTCTTTCAGACGTAAGTTCACTATATCCTTGATGGTTTTCTTGTTGACAGGTCGTTTGAGAGCTTTGTACCATGAAAGGAACTCCTCAATATCTTTTTCCTGTGTTAAATCATAAGACTGCTGGAATCTGCTATGGTGGGTTTTGAGCTGGTTCATGAACTTCTTGGTCAACTTTCGACTCATGCTTTCTTCCTGCTGGAGTTTCATCTTTATCTGGTTCTTAGCCTTTTCCTCCTGTTTTTGAGCCTGTGCCAGCTGGTTCAACTCTGCTTTATGTGCTTTGGCCATGTCTTTCACCTTCTGCTCTTCACTGACAAACTCAGGGTCAGAAGTCTTGGCTTCGATGAATTCATTGTAAGCAACAAGAGCATTATTGAATGCTTTCATGAGCCTGTCGCTGACAATGACAGTACGCACAGCTTCCCTGATAGGCTTGCTGATAACCTTGCGTCTGATTGCCATTTCCCAGAAGAACTTGTTCAGGTCAGGTGTGTCCTCTATTTTCTCTATGCCAAACTTTGAAAGGAAAGCCTTGGCCTTCTGCATCGCACTGGGATCCTTTTCCTCCTGTCCGTCATCAACAGGCATCGGAAACGGGTCAAGTTCATCATCCGTATAATTGGGGAAAGTACACTGTAGCCACTGTTGTTTCCTGTCTATCCAGTCATATATTGAATTGGCAAAATGCTCGGCTTTAGGATTACCGTGGCATTTCTCTTCAACGTAGGCAG
>JAGBLM010000027.1 GCA_017635415.1 Succinivibrio sp.
CAATCTGTCTTTCTTTGAGGGCACTGAAGAGTTCACCTATGGCAAGGTCAGGCTCGTGACTTTTTACCACCTCACCAAGTCCCTGTTCAATGGCAAAATCGGCAATCTTCTTTGAAAAAATCTGTTTGAACTCAGTGGCACTCTTAACCCGATATTCAAGAAAGTTAAGATGAAGTACAGGATACTTATCCTGTTTCCACTTATCGTAAATGAAGGTTCCCTTGAAGTAAGGGTCAACACCTTTTGCAAATAGAGTGCCGATGGTGTTTAGAGTCAGGGATTTGCCGAATCTGCGAGGACGGGAGAAGAACACACGCTCATTGTTTTCAATGAGGTTGTAGATATACTCAGTCTTGTCGATGTAGATATAATCATTCTGACTGAAATTTTCGATGTTTTCTGAGGTAGCGATTTTCTTCATAAATGACTTCTCCAAACCCATTTCATTATAATCCTAAAAGGAGATGTCACAGATGCCGGATATTTCGTCTGACTGCTTCTGCGGGCAAGTCCGTGGAGACAGTCATATCTTCATAGCAGTCTTTGATAGAACTGTTTGTCTATGGTTAGCAGTCTTTAGTAAACCGAAGGTTTTGCCTGTTTTTTCAGGATCTCTTGAAGTTTAAGTTTTTCTCCTCCTTTTAGGAAAAGATCCTTAAGTTCGTTTTCCTCAATGCTTCCGCAGGCCTTGAAGAACAGATAAGATCTGCCGTCAAAATAGGTAACAAGACCAGCACATGGCGCATTATCCACATACTTGAAGGAAAAGCCCCGCAGATCTATCACCGGTTTCAGATCCCAGCCCTGATAACTGTCCATAACATACTGAGCATAAGCCTTAGTCGTCGAGAGAGTGAGTTCAGGTTCCATAATCTGCAGGGAAGCCCAGGCACTCCCGTCAGGACGAACATAACTTATGCTTTTATCCACAAGCCGCTCCTCAAAACCGGAGTCATCACCGGCTTTGACAAGGAGCGGTATCAGAAACAGTACCAAAAAGACAATACGTCTCATATCTATCCTAGCGCAGGAACTGCTGATAAGTGTTGTTTGCCGTTACCTCTTCAGCCGGATAGCCGATCTTCTTGATGAAGTCCATCAGACCATCCTCTCTGTCAGTAACATCAAAACCACACAATACACTGCAGAACTCCAGTCCGGTTATACGGAAATGGAACAGCGAGATACTGTAGGCATCGCCCAGAGTTTCAAGGAACCGCCCCAATGCCTGAGAAGTTGCCGGGAATTCAAACAGGAAAAGACGTTCGGTGATCTTTTTGTTCGGATGACCGCCTACCATGTAGCGAACATGATCCTTGGCAATCACATCGTCGGTAAGATCAGTTACCAGATAGCCGTTTTTCTTGAGCGATTTGGCAATATCATTGAGTTCCTTTTTACCCTCGGTAAGTTCAATGGAAGTAAAGACTCTTGCTCTTTCCTCATTGCAGAGTCGATAACTGAATTCTGTAACCGAACGATCACCAATGGCATTGCAGAAGTTACGGAAAGAGCCCTTAACTTCCGGGATCTCCACGGATAGTACGCCTTCTGTCATCTCACCTACATCGCAGCGTTCGGCAACCATGCGCAGGGTATGGAACTTCACGTTGGCACCGGACAGAATGGCAATCTGATTGCCTGACCTGATATTGTGCTCACGGACATACTTCTTAAGACCGGCCAGAGACAGTGCGCCACTAGGTTCGGCAATAGCACGTGTATCGTCGAAGATATCCTTCATGGCAGCGCAAATTTCATCATTTGAGCAGGTAACAATATCATCAAGATACTTGCTGAGTATGCGGAAAGTTTCACTGCCCGCCTTACTGACCGCCACACCGTCCGCAAAATGAGAGACATAGCCGATGTCCACCGGTTTGCCTGCCTTTAGGGCGGCTTTCATGCAGGCGCTGCCCTCTGCTTCAACGCCAATAACCCTGATATCAGGCAGCAGAGATTTAAGATAAATGGCAATACCTGCGGCCAGACCGCCACCGCCTATCTGTACGAAAACAGCATCAATCTGATCACACTGTCCCACCAGTTCGTGGGCAATGGTTCCCTGACCGGTAATGACATCAGGATCATCATAAGGAGGGATCATGGTCAGTCCCTTCTTCTTTGACAGCTGCTGCGCATACTCATAGGATTCATTGAAGGAGTCACCATAAAGAACGACCTCAGCACCGAAATGGCGAACCGCATCAACCTTAAGATCAGGCGTGGAGGTCGGCATGACAATGACAGCCTTCATGTTAAGACGCTGAGCCGATAAGGCCACCCCCTGAGCATGATTGCCGGCGGAGGCGGTTATCACTCCGGCCTTTATCTGGGCCGCTGACAGACTCTTGATCTTGTTGTAGGCACCACGGATCTTAAAAGAATGTATAAGCTGTCTGTCCTCTCTTTTAAGCAGTACATTGACTCCTAGTCTCTCTGAAAGCGATTCAAGTTTATGCAGTGGTGTCACTTTAACCACGTCATAGATACGGGCCAGCAGGATCTTATGCAGGTAATCCTGTGCATCTATCTGTTTTTCTGCCATTACTACCCCTCCAGTTTGGATTTATCGCGAACACCGCCTTTATCGGCACTTGATGCCATGTAGGCATAGGCTTTCAGCGCAAAACTGACCTTACGATCACGCTGCTCAGGCTGCCAGGCTTTCTTGCCCTTTGCTTCCATAGTCGCTCTACGCTCTTTTAACTCCTCATCAGAAACATCCATCTGGATACTTCTGTTCGGAATATCGATTCTAATCAAGTCACCGTCCTTGAGCAGACCAATATTACCACCGTTGGCAGCCTCAGGGGAAACATGACCTATGGACAGACCTGACGAACCGCCGGAGAATCTTCCGTCGGTAAGCAGTGCACACTGCTTGCCAAGACCCATTGATTTGAGATAGGAAGTAGGGTAGAGCATTTCCTGCATTCCTGGTCCACCGCGTGGTCCTTCATATCTGATCACCACCACATCACCGGGTTTGACCTTGCCGCCCAGAATACCCTTAACGGCATCCTCCTGACTTTCAAAGATAACTGCCTTGCCGACAAACTTCAGGATGGATTCATCCACACCCGCGGTTTTGACGATACTGCCGTTGACAGCCAGATTGCCGTACAGCACGGCAAGACCGCCATCCTGAGAGTAGGCATGGGCAAAATCGCGGATACAGCCGTCGACATGGTTCAGATCGAGGCTGTCGGCATAGGTATCCTGAGAGAACGGCTCGGTGGTGTGACGACCGGCAGCACAGGCCTTGTAGAATCTGATAATCTCAGGATCGTCTGTCTTCTCAAGGTCGTATTTGTCAATCTGCTCACCGATGGTCATGCCGAGCACAGTCCTGCATTCAGCATGCAGACGACCATTCTTCTTGAGCTGTGCCATGATGTTCATAATGCCACCTGCATTATGGACATCCTCCATATGATATTTGTGAGTTGACGGTGAAACCTTGCAGATATGAGGAAGTTTGCGGGACAGGGCATCAATATCCTTCATGGTGAAGTCAACGTCTCCCTCCTGAGCCACCGCCAGAAGATGCAGCACGGTATTGGTGGAACCGCCCATGGCTATATCGGTGGACATCGCGTTTTCAAAAGCTTCCCTGGTTGCTATGCTACGCGGCAGCACCGAGGCATCACCCTGCTCGTAATAGGCTTTGGCCATCTCTACTATTCTGCGTCCCGCTTTTTCAAAAAGAGTTCTGCGCTGGGCGTGAGTGGCAACCAGAGAACCGTTGCCAGGGAGCGAGAAGCCCAGTGCCTCAGTCAACGAATTCATGGAATTGGCGGTAAACATTCCTGAACAGGAGCCACAGGTAGGACAACTGGCAAATTCCACCTCGTCAACCTCGTCCTGAGTAATACCAGGTTCTGCGGAGACAATCATGGCGTCAATCAGATCCAGTTTGTAGTCATAACGCTTGCTGCGACCGGCCTCCATCGGACCGCCTGAGACAAAAATGGTCGGGATGTTAAGGCGCATCGCTGCCATAAGCATACCGGGGGTTACCTTGTCACAGTTGGAAATACAGACCAGAGCATCAGCCTTATGGGCATTGGTCATGTATTCAACAGAATCGGCGATGATATCGCGGGACGGTAAAGAGTAGAGCATACCGTCATGTCCCATGGCAATACCATCATCCACCGCGATGGTATTGAATTCCTTGGCCACACCGCCGGCCTTTTCAATCTCACGGCAGACCAGCTGACCAATTTCATGCAGATGGACATGTCCCGGAACAAACTGGGTAAAAGAGTTGGCAACCGCAATAATTGGCTTGCCAAAGTCGGTCTTCTTCATGCCGGTAGCTTCCCACAGGGCCCGGGCACCGGCCATGATCTGACCTTCGTAGGTAATTCTGGAGCGATAATTGTTTGCCATAAAATCCTTCCTTACTATACATAAAGACCCACGACAGTCGCGCCATGGGTCTTTATTGCATCAGTTCAAGTCAATCTGCACTCTTAGCCTTTAACCGGAGTCAGCCAGCCCCATTTATCTTCAATCTCACCTTTTACCAGGGAGAAGAAGGTCTTCTGCAGTTTCTCGGTAATAGGACCGCGATAGCCAGGGCCGACATCAATACCGTCAACATTGGCAACAGGTGTAATCTCTGCGGCAGTACCGGAGAAGAAAATCTCATCGGCAAGATAAACCATCTCACGAGGAATAGGCTGCTGATGAACCTTAAGTCCGAGTTCCTCTTCAGCAAGACGGACCACTGCATCACGGGTAATGCCAGGAAGCAGACCGTTGGTGAACGGAGCGGTAAAAAGTTCTCCGTTCTTGACAAAGAAGACGTTCTCGCCTGAGCCTTCGGAAATATAGCCGTTTACATCAAGGGCAATGGCTTCGGTATAACCGTTGTTGACCGCCTCGTTAGCAATGAGGATTGAAGACAGGTAGTTTCCGCCTGCTTTAGCTTCGGTCGGAATGGTGTCCGGAGCAAGACGTCTCCAGGAGGATACGCAGACCTTAATGCCCTTCTTCAGTCCCTCTTCACCAAGATAGGCTCCCCAAGGCAGCGCACAGACCATGGCATCGGCGTTCAAACCTTTCTTGAACTTTACGCCAAGACCAACCTCACCCATAAAGATAAGAGGACGGATGTATCCGAAATCCATCTTGTTCTCAGAGATCACCTTGCAGCAGGCATCCATAATCTCTTCTTTGGTCTGAGCTACAGGGAAACGATAAATCTTCGCTGAATTGAACAGACGATCAATATGGTCCTTAAGACGGAAGATCTGAGGTCCTTTAGGAGTTGCGTAGCAGCGAATGCCTTCAAACACGGAAGAACCATAGTGCAGAGCATGAGCAGTAACATGAATCTTTGCATCTTCCCATGGCACCATCTTGCCATTGAACCAAATATAATCAGTCTTATCGGTCATTTCCTATTCCCCTTGTTCTACTAGACGAAACATGCGTCATTTCTGAAATTAAACTCTTGTAAGAGTATTCTTTTGGATCCATCAAACTCTTATTTCAGGAGAAGTGCAAGCGCCTGCTTCTGATGCTTTCGTATGGATCAGCGTTAAAACCGATTATAAATCATTTTTTGGAACATAAAACAACTTGTATTTCAAATATTGCAAAAAATCACATCTGTGCAAATCCTGTTACAATGACGCCATCTTTACATTACTGAGGAAATGCTGATGCTTTCTTTTTTACCGTGGCCGCTACTGCTGGTGATTAACCTCATCCTAATCCCGCTCAATTCAATTGTTATCGCCACCCCCATGACCCTGCTGGGCGTTCTGAGATTCTGTCTGCCTTTTAAAGCTGTCTTAAAGTTCATCGAAAAATGCAATGCCGTGTTTTACCGGATCTGGGTGATAAACAACAATCTGGCCATCAGACTGACCAATAAAATCAACTGGCATATCACCGGAGACGCTATCCCTACCGTCAGAAGATCCTGTATTGTGATCTCCAATCATCTGAGCTGGGCGGATATTCTGGTCATTTCCATGATCTATGGAGGGAAACTGCCTATCACCAAATTTTTCATGAAGCACTCCCTTATTTATATTCCTTTCGTCGGTCTGGCCTGCTACGCCATCGGCATGCCTTTTTTACGCCGCTACCCTAAAGAGAAACTGCTCAAGAATCCGCAACTGCGCAATAGGGATATTATGACCACCAAGGCCGCCTGCCGCAGATTAGCGCTCTCCCCTTCAACCCTCATCAACTTTGTCGAAGGCACCCGCTATACTCCGCCTAAGGCTAAGATCGCCCGTTCACCCTATGAACATCTGATGCCGCCTAAGGTAGCCTCCGTGGCTATCGCCCTGGGGGAAATAGGCAGAGATATTGACTACGTGTTCAATACCACGCTCAGTTATCCGCACAATGCCTACCCTAACAAGCCGTTTATTGATCTTTTAAAAGGCAGACTTACCGATATCTGCGCCGATATCAGACTGGTCAAGGTCAGTCCTGAACTGGTTGGAGACTACCTAAATGACAAGAACTTCAAACATGAGTTCACCATGCATATGAGAGAAGTCTGGAAACAGAAGGATGAGACGATAAAATCTCAGCTGAAACAGCTTGAGAACAATTGACAGCTCCCCATGGCTGAAGCCAGGGGATTCCTATTACCCTACTGATGTTATCAGCTGACCAGTCCATTTCTGGTAGGTCGTAGTATAGGGTAAGTCGTGGCGTCAGCATCCTTTGGCGCTGACGCCAAAAACTAAGGCAGGGTAAGCAGGTAGTCAATCACATTGAGAAGATCGCCTACCGTCTCAAGTTTCTCCATGAGTACCAGATACTTATCGTTCACCACAATTTCAGGTACAGCATCAATACCCAGACTCTCAGTCAGTGAGTCAATTTTGCTGGCAGCACCGGTCACCGGGAAGGAGACAAATTCCTTGTCAAACTCGTCCTGCGCAACCCCCAGTTCTTTGAACAGAGTTACAAAGTCCTCATGAGACGAAGGTATCTCATCTTTAACATGAATCTTCTCGAAGAGTGTACTGGCATAAAGTTCCTCAATACCGTGCATCCTGGCAATCACGTACGACTTCTGTGATTCGATGCCCATCTCTCCGCCAAGAATGCTGACCGGAGTTGGCAGAAATTCAGCCTTTCCCTTAAGATGCTTTGCCAAAACCGCGAAAGGTTCCTGCATCATATAACAGTGCCCGCACCAGAAGGAGAAAAACTCCCGCACGGAAGGCTTTTCACTCTTGGCAGTACCTCTTACCTCGTAGTCAACACCCTGCGTATACTGCTTTTCCTCTCCTGTCTGAGCAGACGCGCCAAAGCACCACAGTATAGCTGCCACCACGCCGAGAATTCTTAAAAACTTGCCTAACATATTATTTTTCCGTCAGTAAAATACAGTACGTTTCCTTATCCCACCAGGAAACATTTTTTCGCAGCAGTTCCGGATCACGACTATTACGACTGACCCCCGAACTTAGAAAGCGAAACAACAGACTTGTCAGTGTATTTGATTTGCAGCTAATGGCACACATCACATACAAGAATTTCACAATTCTGCGTGAGATTTTAAGCCTAAAACCGTCCGCATCCGGTTTTTTGGCAATTTTTTTCAATGTTGCCGTGGCCATCGCAATATTCATCAGACAGAACTGGCGGATCCCTCTGTTTTCAGGAGGAATCATCAGAATAAACCTTAAGGCATCATCAAGATGCCCTTGGGTAATAGCTATATAATCTGCCACCTGCAGATTCTCCGATCCTTCAGGCAGGAAGGCCACGCCACGCTGTCTGTCCTCCGCTCTGTCCTTGAGAATATTGGTAAGCTGCAGACCTTCGCCGAAACTTACAGAAAGAGTCAGCAGCTGCTGCCGGTTTATCTTTTCATCACACAGGGAGAACAGGCAGGCTAAAACCTCGCCTACCACTCCGGCAACAAAATAACAGTAACCATCAAGATCGGAGAGTGAACGGATACTCTTGCCCTTCACTGACTGAGCCATGCCGTAACTTAAAATGCTTACTCCACGGGCAAGAATCTGTCTTACCTTGACATCATAACTTAAGGTTCTGGTCACAACCTTCACCATATCCTGCATCAGCAGAAATTCACTTTCTTTGGCACCACCTCTGACCAGTTCAACGCCTAGGCGGTGAAGACTTAACAGTTTGATCTCGTCACCAAACCCAGAAGCGGCCAGATTACCGAATTCGACAAGCCACGCATATTTCTTGTCCGAGGAAGCCTTTGGATCATCCTCGACGGTATCGGCTATACGACAGAGCAGATAGGCATTTGACACCCAGTCACAAAGATTGTCAGGCAGAAGAGGAATGGTCAGCGCAAAGGTTCTTGATACCTTTTCAAGATGAATATGCTGATCATGAAATGAAATCAGATTGCTAGGCACCGCATTATCCTTGTCAAAGTCTTTTTGTTTTTTTGTAAACCTAATTGAAAACATTCTAGTACAATTGCCTTATGTTTGACCAATCAGGAATATTGCGTAAATGTCCGACAGTACATCATCCAAGAAAAATGTAAAAATCCCGGAGCATCCTTCTGGCAATCTGCTCCTTCGTACCCTTGCCATGCCAGGTGATACCAACCCAGCAGGAGACATCTTCGGCGGATGGATCATGTCCCAGATAGATATTTCAGGAGCAATTTTAGCCAGGGAAATTGCCAACGGCAGAGTCGTTACCGTTGCTGTTGACGGCATGTCCTTTCTCAAACCCGTCAACGTTGGTGACGTGGTCTGCTGTTACGGAGACTGCGTACATCTTGGCCATACCTCCCTTAAGATCAAAATCGAAATCTGGGTCAAGAAATTCATTGTCGGCCCAGGAGATGACCACACTTCCCGTCACCTTGTTACCGAAGCAACGGTTACCTATGTGGCCGTGGACAGCAACGGACGTCCGCGACCGCTCCCTGATAACGCCGGCTGGATAGCAAAATACGGCATTGATGCTGCAAGTGTAGGACTGTCAAAGGTCGGACAGTATCTGGATGATCCTCGCGCACCTGACGCACAGAAGGATTAGGCCCCTCTGATATTAGGTAGCACCATCATGAAATGTTCAACAAGCATCGGAAAATTACTGATGACCCGCTCTGCCATATCAAGTTTGACCATTTTAAGATAACCGACAATAAAGATAATTACACTGTCAGTTGCCAGACCGACATCAAGTTCGGCAGGAAGCTGGCCTTTTTTGATGCAGTTTAAGATCATGGCCTGTATCTGTTCGTGTAGTTCGCGGACCAGGTGATTAAGCTTGTCGTGTACTTCCTCATTCACAAAGTAGAGTCTGTCGACCACCTTGAAAATAGCCGAAGAGAAATACTGTACCGAATCCCTTTCAGAATGAGCCAAAAGCCAGAGCTTAAAATACGACAGCGGATCCTGACAGTCAGGATTTGTGGCCTGATAGAGCAGTTCATTGAGTCTGTCGCTGGCAAGCGCCTCACATAATTCACACATGAGATCTGATTTATTGTCAAAATGCCAGTATATGGCCCCACGGGTAACCCCCGCAGCGGTGGCTATATCTGACAGACTTGTCTGTTCATATCCTTGATCGATAAAAAGCTTGGCGGCAGCTTTTAAAATGGACTGGCGAGTTTTCTCAGCCTCTTCTGGAGTACGTCTTGGCATATCTAATGTTTATTTTGTTCTCATTTTAGTTGTAAAAAAATTTGCATTATAATAGCACAAACATACACGTATGTATGTTTTATGATAAAATGCGCAAACCGAATATGGCCAATTTTTCTAATTAGCGTCAGATCACACTTTTGTTTCTGTTGAACAGTGAGCCAAAAGACTTTGATTTCCCACTGTTTAACACTGTGATTGTTCTTTAAAAATCTCTTGTTTTAGATCTTGTTATCTTTCAATG
>JAGBLM010000028.1 GCA_017635415.1 Succinivibrio sp.
GGTGGGAATCCGATCTCCCGATTAGAGGGGCGTGAAAATTATACGCTACTGCCAAGCATTAATCCATTGTTTTTTTTCAGACCTTATCTTTGTGATCTTCTTCCTTATATTTCTGGATAACCGTCTTTTTGCACCAAGTTTTACTGATGCTAATTATTTTCTAATTTATGCACTCTATTATTTATTCAGAAACAAACAAATGGCTAAAATTAAAAAGGGTAATTTCTCTTAGGACATAAATCATGTTTTCTCCATATACATATATTGCTTTAGCTTTTGTTGGCGGTTTTATTCTGGGGGGTCTGTTCTGCTGGTTTGGTCTGCTCAGGATTTTTCCCAACCATAAAATGCAGGATGAACTAACCAGAACCAAACGTGAACTGCACTCAGCAAGACGTGCGCTTGATGAGTTCTTCAAAGATTCAGACGATCTGTTTTCCGTGCTGAATAAACACTACTGCAACTATGCAGACTATATGCATAAGGCTGCATCAAGACTGGCAAACAGCGCCGACAGTCTGTTTGTACTTTCAAATGAAGAGCCGCAGCAGGTTACGGATGAAGATGAACAGGTCAGTCAAAGCGACGCTTCTCAGCAGCAGTATCAGGAGGAGCATAAGAGTATGGAACAGCAGGAGTTCTCCTCTTTAGAAGGTACAGATGCTTCTGCCGATGAAAAAAATATTGACTCGCCTCTTGAAGGCGAACTTGTTAAACCACAGGTTTATAACAACGATCTGCCCGATCTTGCAGAACCATCCACGTTCGAGCTCAATGATCGCGAACATCACGTGGAGATACAGTCGGCAACTGAGGACATAACTTTAGAAAAAGAGAAACAAAACAACGAAGTTATCTGAGGGCTGACATCAGCATAACCTCACACCGGGAATTACATAGATTGTCCAAAGGAGACAAAAAAAATGAAAAAAAGCTTAAAGTATACTTTTACCGCTATCACCATGGGGCTTGCCCTGTCCATGAGCGGAATGACACAGGCTGCAGTTCCTGTGAGCGCTCTGCCTGCGGCCAGCGGGGAGCTGCCTTCACTGGCCCCGATGATAAAACAGGTGCTGCCAAGCGTGGTTAATATTCAGGTCAAGGGTAAAAAAACAGTCAATCAGGGTTTTCAGCTCCCTGAGGAATTCCTCTTTATGTTCCCACAGGCAGGACGTCAGCAGGAACAGGAATTCAGAGCTCTTGGTTCTGGTGTAATTATCGACGCCCAAAAGGGTCTGGTGGTCACCAACTATCATGTTATTGATTCGGCAGATGAGATAAAAATCTCAACCTCAGACGGTCGCCAGTTTGATGCCGAAAAGGTGGGCGCGGATGAACACACTGATCTGGCTCTGCTCAAGCTTAAGAATTTCAGTAATCTTACCGCCATTTCACTTGCCAACTCAGATGACCTTGAAGTCGGTGACTATGCCGTAGCTATCGGCAACCCGTTCGGTCTTGGACAGACCGTAACCTGCGGTATCGTCTCAGCACTTGGCAGAACAGGTCTTAATATCGAAAACATCGAAAACTTTATTCAGACCGACGCCGCCATCAATTCGGGTAATTCAGGTGGTGCGCTTATCAACCTCAAAGGTGAACTTATCGGTATCAATACCGCCATCTTAGGTCCTAACGGCGGCAATATCGGTATCGGTTTTGCTATTCCTTCCAATATGGTGAAGACCGTCACCGATCAGCTGCTTGACTTTGGTGAAGTCAAACGCGGCATGCTCGGTGTAACCGGAACTGAACTTAATGCCGACCTTGCTCAGAGTTTCGGCTACTCCCAGAATTCCGGCGCCTTTGTCAATGAGGTTATGAAGGACAGCGCCGCCGAAAAGGCCGGCATTAAATCCGGAGATATTATCACCAGCGTCAACGGCAAAAAGATTAAATCATTTGCCCAGCTGCGTGCCGTTATTGCCACCCAGAGACCAGGTTCAGAACTGCAGCTTGGCATCTTCCGTGACGGTAAGGATATCAGCATCAGTGTCAAACTTGATTCTGCCGCCCTGACCAAAGTTGCTGTAGATGAGTCCACCGACCTGTCTCCTGCTTTTGAGGGCGCTTCTTTTGCCAACGCCGAAAAGGGCGGAGTCAAGATTACCGACGTAGCCAGGAACTCAACCGCTCAGGCTTTAGGTCTGAAAGCCGGAGACATCATAACTGCCGTAAACCGCAGTGAGGTTAAAAACGTCGAAGACCTTAAGAAACTAATGAAGAATGCCAAGGGCAAGGTCAGTGCGCTGCGTATTCTCAGAGGTAACAGCGAGCTTTACATTACCCTAAGATAATTCCCTCCTTTTACATATCGGCAGAACTTGGTTCTGCCGATTCTGTTCCCAGGTCACAGCACATCTTCACGATATCTGTTAGAATCTTTACAGGTAACAGATTATGCATAAGAAAACTATCATCTATTCAGTCGTCCCTGTAGTTTTAGGACTTATTGCCGGTATTGCCGTGCTGCTGATTAACCCCAAGGCCGGACAGGGTCTTGGTGACTCAATCTATTCTTCAAGAGTAAAGGTCCAGAGTTATTCCTATGCGGTTGCCAAAACCGCCCCCAGCGTGGTTAACATTTACGTTACCGATCTCAACAGCAGTTACACTTCGCCTGCTGAGGACGTGACCAATGTCACCTCATCAGCTTCCGGCGTTATCATGTCAAAGGACGGCTTTATTGTTACCAACTACCATGTCGTGCCGTCTGTAACCGCTAAAGATAAGGCAGTCTGGGCTCAGACCCGTGACGGCAAACTATATCAGGCCTTTATTGTCGGTTACGACCGTCGTACCGATATCGCAATCTTAAAAATAGAGGCCCAGAACCTGCCGACAATTCCTATTGATAATTCCTATGAGCCTGAAGTCGGTGACGTGGTGTTTGCGATCGGCAATCCCAATAATCTTGGACAGACCGTAACTCACGGCATAATCTCAGCTACCGCCCGTAGCGGTTCCGGACTGCTGTCCCGTGATCAGATGAATATCAGAGAGGGACTGCAGGATCTGATTCAGACTGACGCCCCTATCAACAACGGCAACTCGGGCGGAGCCCTGGTCAACTCCGCCGGCATGCTTGCCGGGATCAATACAGCCTCCTTTAACGGTTATCAGACCTACGGTATCGGTTTTGCCGTTCCGACCAAACTTGTTACTATGGTTATGCAGGAAATTATCAAACACGGCAGAGTGATAAGAGGTTATCTGGGCATCTCTGATGACGGAACCACCCAGCTTGGCAACGGCAGAGATGTCGGAGTTAAAGTCGGCTTTGTGGACCCAAACGGACCTGCCAACGGCATCATGTATGTCGGTGACATTATCGAAACTGTAAACGGAAAACGGATCCGCTCATTAAGAGGTCTTATCGATTCAGTTTCAGGAAGTCGTCCCGGGTCTGAAGTCGTCTTCAAGGTAAAACGCGGGGAAATGGAACTTGAACTTAAGGTCACACTTGCCGAAGATCAGGCTAATGTCGACTAGAACCTGAATTATCGGCTCTCTACTGTGCACAGGATCAGTTAAAATCTCCCCGATCCTGTCTTTATCCGCTCAAAAGCAGACAGTTTTAATGCTGCTCATCAATTATGCCTACGATTCTCTTTGCGGCAATAATATTGGAAACATCGTTTTCGATAGAAAAGCCTGATGTTGTCAGCATATCTCCGGTGATCTCGGCGTTTATACCAAAATCATAAAGTTCACTGTAAAACTTCCTGATAAGAGTTCTGCCTCCGGCAAGTCTTAAAACCGCTTTAGGAAGAATGTGCCTGAAAATGGCAATACATCTTTTGATTTCTTCCTCCGACAGGTGAGGTCTGTTCTCAAGCGGTGTACCCTTGATAGGATTTAAAATATTTATAGGTACAGAATCCACCCCGATCTCCGCCAGACTTAGGGCGAGATCAATACGGTCATATTCCTCCTCCCCCATGCCGATGATACAGCCTGAGCATAACGACAGTCCTGCTTTCTTTGCAAAAAGCAGGGATCTTACCTTGTCATCAAAAGTATGCGTGGTACAAATTTGCGGAAAATATCGCCTTGAGGTTTCAAGATTATCATGAATTCTGCTAAGACCGTTCTGTGCAAGCAGCAAAAAATCCTCATAATCAAGAAGGCCCAAAGAACCACAGCATTTAATCGGCAAATTCTCAGAAATCAGTTTATACGCCTTTGCCACCTCTCTGACTTCGTGTTTGGAGAGTCTGACTCCCGAGGTTACAATGGAGAAACGGTGGACACCGCGGTCAGAATTGTATTTGGCTTCAGCGAAGAACTCTTCGGCGGTTTTTAATTTGCTGATCTCTATTTTGGTCTCATAATGCGAACTCTGGGCACAGAATTTACAGTCTTCAGAGCATTTACCGCATTTGCCGGCACTGATACAGCACAGTTCTACCTTGTCATGAAAAAAATATTTGGTAATCTTTGTTGCAGAATCACGCAACTCGGAAAGAGGAATGCCTAAAAGAAAGAGTCCCTCATCTCGTGAGAGTCTGATCCCGTTGAGGACTTTTTCGTTTATTTCTGTAAGATTCACAGGACCTCCAGATACGAAAAAACCGGAACTCTCTGTTCCGGCTTCTTAATTCATGGTGCTGATACCGAGAATCGAACTCGGGACCTCACCCTTACCAAGGGTGCGCTCTACCAACTGAGCCATATCAGCAAATAGGATGCCTGGCAGTGACCTACTCTCACGCAATCGTACGTTGCACTACCATCGGCGCGGCTGCATTTCACTTCTGTGTTCGGAATGGTTACAGGTGGTTCTACAGCGCTATGGCCGCCAGGCGTATTCTTTTAACTTAATAACA
>JAGBLM010000029.1 GCA_017635415.1 Succinivibrio sp.
CACCATGACCACCTTGTGGATTTGCTAAGCCTTCCCATTAGCGGGCGGCTTCGGGACTTACACCCTATAGATAATGCCCATGCTGAGCACACAAAAAACAGGAGGCAGTGACTGCCTCCTGTCAGCACTCTGAACAGTCTTTCTAGACGATAATGCTACTTACTCTCTCGGCAAGCTCATTTATCTTGGCGCGTGAAACTTCGACTTGATCACGAGCTTCGGCAACTTTGGTGGTAAAGTTCTGTGCAGAACTTGTAATATCCTGCATGTTAGAGGATATTTCCGTCGTAGCTGTGGTCTGTTCCTCGGCTGCAGTGGCGATCTGGGTGATCTGCGCATTCACTCCTGAAACTTTCTCCATGATTGTATGTAGCAGTGCCTCAACAGAAGTTGCCTTGGAAGCAAGACCGTTCATATTTTCAAGACTGGCGGTCATAGAATCATTTGCGCTGTTTGCGTCATTCTGAATCTGTCCGACCATCTTGATGATTTCCTGTGTTGAACTTGCGGTTCTTGAGGCAAGGGCACGAACCTCATCTGCCACTACCGCAAAGCCCTTTCCTGCTTCTCCTGCTCGTGCCGCCTCAATGGCAGCGTTGAGTGCGAGCAGATTGGTCTGTGAAGCAATGTCCTCAATGGTCTGCACAATAGTGCCGATCTTTTGGGACTGTACCACCAGAGTCTGAATCAGTTCCGCATCCTTCTGGGATTTCTTCACCTGATCCTGAATGCCGTTAATGGTTTCCTGAACTTCCTGAACACCGTTCTGGGTAGTATCGTTGGTGTCATTTGCAGAAGCAGCTGCAGATTCACAGTTCTTGGCAATATCAGAAGTGGTTGAAACCATCTCGTCAGAGGCGGCAGCAACGGTTAAAGCTCGATTCTGCGTAGTGTGCGCACCCTCGTCAATTTCTGCTGTGGCAGCTGAGATACTGACAAAGCCTGCTTCAACCGACTCGGTGGCATTCTTGATCACACCGACTGTCTGCTGCCAGGTCTGGCGCATAGACTCAAGACTGCCAAGCAGTTTGCCAAGTTCATCAGAACTTTGTGATCTGATGGTCTTTGAGAGATCACCTCCTGCTATGGCATCAGCTCCCTGCGCTGCTTCTTTGAGGTTTCTGACAATATAGCCTGAAAGGATAATCGTAATCAGCACACCCAAAATGACACTGATAAGCGCAGCTGACAGCACCGTGATCAGCGGAATCGGACTGTTAAGTGCGGTGATGTCGGTAAGCATATCCTGCATGTAGGTATCAAGAAGTCCAGCAAGATTTACCTCGGCAGAATCAAGTTTAGGAGAAAGCTGTCTGAAGACTATTTTTCTTGCAGAACCGACATCTCCCTTCTTTATTGCCGGTACAAGAGAATCATAGTAAAGAGTAACTACCTGAGGAAGATCGGCCTGTGCACCACGGATGAACTTCTGTCTTTTCGGTTCATCAGAGAACAGTGCTTTTGTTTCCTTACTCAGCCGGTCGAGCGCATTGTCGATGGTTTTGCTGTTTTCTTCATTGAAGCTTGAAGGATCTCCCTCAAAGGAGAAAACCAGGGAACGAATGATGCCGATATCGTCGGTTAGTTCTTTAATTTGAGGATAGCGGTTGCTAAGGCGGGTATTAAAAGTCTTGGCGGTTTTCTGAATGCCTACCATAGAATATGAGGCAACTCCGGCAATACTTATGGCCAGGAAAATAACTGCAGCAAAAGAAATGATGAGTTTCTTGCTTATACTTAGATTTCTAAAGTTCATTCAGTCCTCCGAACATCCTCAAACACGTCAGATTTGAAGAAAAAAAGTCACATCTCTTTCAGCATATATACATATGCAGCCTGAGTCTGCGGGCTGTTCTACATTTTTTGCTAATGTTAAGACGCAGTTGACTGATTTCGTGAACTGTGCTGAAAAGTTGAAGGTATTATCTTTTTTGTGTCTGTCGGTTAAATTTTAAGTTAAAAAAAATTACTTTGTTTTTTACAAAACACCTCTGTTCTGGTGATAATGTGACCTTCACAGGATGTTTTGTCGGATTGAGGTGCACTTTATGGATTACAGGAAAACAATCATCGATTTCACGGAACAACAGTATCCTCTTTACAAAGACATATCACTTGCCATTCACGCAAAGCCTGAGGTGAGCAACTATGAGTTTTTTGCCTCCCGGTCTTTGAGTGAGCAGTTAAGAGCCGAAGGCTTTGCGGTAAAAGTCGATGTCGCAGGTCACCGAACCGGTTTTACGGCCTCCTATAAATCACAAAAATCAGGACCTGTTCTGGTTTTTCTCGCCGAGTATGATGCCTTGCCGGTTTTAGGTCACGGCTGTGGACATAATCTGTTCGGTGTAACCTCATCACTTGCGGCAGCAGCATTAAAACAGGTCATTGATAGTACCGGAGGAGAAGTCAGAGTTTACGGCACTCCCGGAGAAGAAGGCGGTGAGAACGGTAGTGCCAAAGGCAGTTTCGTCAGAGAAGGATATTTTAAGGATGTGGATGCCGCTTTGTGTGAGCATCCGGGACACCGAAGTTGTAATATGCTCTCTCAGCCTACTATCGGCTGTGCACCTCTTGATGTTGAATTCTTCGGCAAATCAGCCCACGCTGCCAGCGCTCCATGGGAGGGAGTAAATGCTCTTGATGCCATGATTGGTGTTTTTAATGCCATGAATCAGTTAAGACAGCAGGTTCGTCCCGATGTCAGAATGCATGGCGTTATTCTTGATGGCGGTTCAGCGCCGAACATCATTCCTGATCATACCTTCGGTAAATTCTATATGCGTGCCGCTTCAATGCCCGATCTGTATGCTCTGATTGAAAAATTCAAGAATATTGTCAGCGCTGCAGCTTTGGCGACCGGCTGCAGATCAAGATGTGAACCGTATCAGAATATTGTGGAGAATCTGGTGGTTACTCCTCTTTTTGATGAAGTCTTCAGGAAAGAACTGGAATCTTTTGGGGAGAGCGTCAACCTAAAGGATCCTTCATCCATAGGGTCAAGTGATGTGGGTAATGTCTCACAGGTGGTACCGACCATTCAGCCGTATATTGGCATCACCGATAACGATGTGCCCAATCACTCTGAACTTATGAAGGCAGCGGCCTGTTCTGAGCAGGGACTTGCTACCATTAAACTTGGGGCAAAGGTATTGGCGCTTACTGCTTTGGACCTTATTTTGGATCCGCAACTGCTGCGAGCCATAAAAGAAGAGCATGCTCAGAAGATAAAAGAGCAGTAGTTTTGCATAGGTAAAAGCAAGTGATGAAAATATCGTTGAAGGCCCTGTCGGGAGTTCTGTTTTGGTATGTCGCATTTTGCAGTGCAACTTCTGCTGCTGATTACGCTCTTTTGGATCTCGGTACAGTTCATTTTCCCGACCAAGGCTGGCAGGTTGATGATAAGGCCAGTGAGCAGGGCACTTTACTTGCTGTATCGTCCCGTGGCTGTCTTCTGAGAATAGATGCCTTAACAAAAGAGGGTCTTGTGGCAGCAGATGAACTTACAGAGGAGGCGCTTCTTCCTGCTGTTAAGGGGATTTTCCCTGCAGACTCAGGTAGTGGCAGGATAGATGGATTAAGACATGTCAGTTTAAACGCTCATAAGGCGGTGACATTTTCGACGACCGGGCACCTGCCTGATTTTGCTGAAATCCCTCTTCAGGTTACGCTTACCGATACTGATTCTGTGCAATTGTCTTTTTTTCAACTCTCAGTCCTGAAAAAAAACGCAGTTGAGTGTCAGCAGGAGAGCAATAAGATAATTTACTCTTTTATGAACAAACTCAAAGGCGCGGATGAAAATCTGGGCTGAGGTAAAAGGGGAGTTTGGTCAAGCGGTGGCGTCCCTAGTAGGAATCGAACCTACAACTAGCCCTTAGGAGGGGCTTGTTATATCCATTTAACTATGGGGACCAGCCACCGCTATTATAACAGTAAGACTGATTAACGCAAGGTTACTATGTCATCAAGCTGGACATTGAGAACATTATCCTGCAGTGAGGCAGGTCTGAGTCTTGCCGCATGCGGATAGACCTCAACAACCTTGTAGAAGCCGTGAGACTGTTCCACCGCCTGATAATCATTGCCCTGCCTGTCAATTCCCTCGTAGGACTGCTCTAGGGAAAATTCCATTCCCTTGGTGATGCCGTTGCTGCGACCAAGATTGATGAGGAATTCGTCCCCTTCGAGGTCGATGACGCGTGCCGAAGGATTCAGACACTGCAGGGACTGAATGACGTCCTGATAAGCTCGGTCAGAAAGTTGTTTGACCCGCTCTCCGTAGGCAGAACCTCTGAAGCGGTCAGAGCGGAGATCGACAAATTCTCCCTGCTTGAACGGCCAGTCTGCCTCGCCCTCATAACTCTTGTTGAAAATCTCAAAGCCTGTGGTGGCATCAATCACACTGATTCTGAAACTGATACTTCTAGTCCTGGTATAGAAAAGTTTGCTTAGCACATTCTCTCCCACATCAGACGGGGCTACCGACTGAATGGTTCCTGAGATCAGATACTGGGCTTCATTCTGTCTGGCCAGATTGGAGATGACCTGTCGCTGTTCCTGAATATTGGAATTGGCATAGCCGCTAAGTTTGAGATTGGAGCGTGATATGGGTTTGACGACTAGGGAAGGACTCTCGGAAAGTTTACTGTAAATCAGAGAATCCAGTTCACGGTTGATATCCTCAATTCCCGCACTGGCCTGAAAAGCGTTCTGATCAACGTAGCGGAAGGAAAGAGGCAGGACGGTTTTTCTGACCTTTGAGGTGGCACAGGTTTTAAGTCCCTTGTCGTCGATCAGTACCCGTACGGTGACGGTAACCTTATTGCTGGTTTTCTGTTCTTCAATTACATTGATTTTGCGAATAGGAGCACTGCCTTTTAATGACATGCTGTTGGAGGTTAGTACGCCATTGTGGAAGACCTGTTCGACACTGACGTTGGCTCCCGTCTGTAGCAGCACATTTCTGACCGCATCGTTAATGGCTTCATTGCGGGCTTGCGCTACACCGCCACTGGAAATAGAGGCACTGCCCTGTGCAGTGTACCAGCCTGCTGATGCGGTGGAGGAAAGCAGTAATACACAAATAAGAAATACTGTTTTTAAGAAAATGCGCCGCATAATTCTGCTCCTGTCATTTCTTTAATTTGGCATCTAACTTGCATTAAATGTGTTATCTGACAAATCTCGTTAATATTTTAACGGATTGATATGCAAAAACTGTACTAACCTGTATTAACGATTATATACAAAGAAAGAGGATCAGGATGGAGAGAAAGATCGCATTGGCAATATGCCTAGCCGCAGCAGTAACCCTGGGGGGATGTGCGGCAAATCCTGCCCCTGATGGCAAAAAAGTCGGTTCTGACAGTGTTTATAACCAGAGTGGTATGGAAATTAGCAGAGTTGTCTCAAACATGGCAGATACCCTGTATAAAACGCTGTATGCAGACCTGGCCGAGGAGCGCAGAAAAGAAGCCTATGAATCCGCTTCCATGGTCAGACCTGTGGTATTGCCAAAGGTTGCAGTTACCTCATTTGTGGATACTGATACTTATGAAGATGCAGGTTATCTGGGACGTGAACTTGGTGAACTGTTTATTCATGAACTGGACAGAAGAGGGATCCCGGTTCATGAATTTAAAATCACAGGTAATATTTCCGTAACCAAAACAGGTGAACTGGTCTTTTCCCGTAACTGGAAAAAGATTGCCGCCAGAGCTATGGTCAAGCACATCCTGGCCGGAACCATAACCCGTAACAGCAAAGGTGTGGTTCTGGTCGGACGTATCATTAATATGGCCGACTCTTCAGTTGTAGGTTCAACCACCGGTTTTATACCTTATGCAGATCTGCCTTACTGTTATCGTACCGGACAGAAGAACTGCTCCCTGAACGGCGTTATTTCCTATACTTCCCAAGATCCGACCTTAAGCAATGATGTTAAGTCAACCGGAGGGTATTCTCTGTCAGGATCTTCTGGTACTTATTCATCTTCCGGTTCTTATTCTTCCGGCTATAGCTCCTCCTATACGTCAAGAAAAAACAGCAGTCAAAAATCTGACGCCGAGATCATTCACGATGCTGTGCATCAGGATCCGAGATTCAGTGACAAGTACTATCCTGATGGTGCCAAAACAGGAGGAACAACCTCCGGCAATTATGAGGATTATCTGTACAGGGTAGGGAGCAATAAAACCACCTGCAGAACGAATGACTGTGTCAATCCTCTGATTTATCCGGCTGATTCTTATGGTTATAAGGGACATACCACCAGAGATGTTCACGACCAGAGTCAATACACCAGAGTGTCAGATCATTAGGAGTCGATGATGAAGATTTTTTTAACTTACGCTCTGTGCCTTTGCATGTGCATAACACTTCCGGCATGTTCGAATTTCTGGTCTAGTACCTCTCTTACACGGGATCTGGCCTATACCGATACAGGAGTACATCGTCCTGATGAGTTCCCGGTGCTCAGAGCTACCGGTTACGCCATTATCGCCAGACAGCCCGGACCATCCGCTGCCGACAGAGATATTCAGGCCATGAGAGCTTCGAAAATGGAGGCTTATAGGGAACTGACAGAACAGGTTAGCGGCATCTATGTAAAGGCGGCAACCACTTTGAACAATACAAGACAGAGCAGAGATGCCGTATCCACTGAGGTAGAGGGCTTTGTCCACGGTGCGCGCGTGATCAGACAGTATGTGGTAAACGGCGATACCTATGCTACCGAACTTGAACTTGATACCAAGGTCCTATATGACCTTTACGATATTCGCGGTACGCTGTGACATTAGAGGATGGAGAGAAAAATGGTATTTGAAAAGAGTATTTTTAAACCGGCTCAGGTTGCTCAGCAAATAGGTCCTCTGACGTCCTATCTTGATGAACAGGACAGACTGCTCGACGAACTTTGCAGAGTGCTGGAGAATGAGAGGATCTCTTTGAGAGATCGTAAAATGAAGGAACTGGGGAGTCTGACTGAACACAAATCCTCACTGATGCTCAAACTGCAGAGTAACGATCAGCGGATAAAACTTCATCCTGATGCGGCTTTACTGAAAAGCTCCCTGCGCTCAAGAGTGGAAAAGATTAAGCTGTCTTTGCAGATGTGCAAACGCCGCAACGAGGTTAACGGCAAACTCATAAAACTGTGCATGAATACTACCAGAAGAGTTTATTCGCTGCTGATGGAGTCCCGTGACCGCAATACCAAGAATCTGACCTATACGGATAAAGGCTCCATTACTGCAAGAGGTATGATGCGACTGAGCATTCAGGCTTAGTTTTCTCAAGTTATCCTAGCGCTGTTTACTCAAAGGTCATCTAACATGAAATCTCTGTGGGGATTTCATGTTTTATTTTGTGATTGGGAAAAACGTCCTGAAGATAACTTCAAAAGAGAGTAGCGTTTCTCTGTAATGCCAAAAGAGCCTGCAAGGCTCTTTTGCTGACAGAAAGTCTCGTTGTGCTTTTACTCTTTGCAATCTTAATCACACTCATGAAATCGTTTTTTATGCTGCCTGGGGAAGCTGTTATGAGTTTTCTAAATCTTTGTGAGTGTTTTTCCTGTAATGAACTGTGGGTTAAAGAATTCAATTCTCCTGATACAAAACTTAAGGAGAATATTCCAATTGTTGACAATAACTACGTTTTTGAACTCAATGTGCTAAATGAGGTACTGCTCTCTCTGACGTCAAAGGAGCATGACTGCCTGTATCTCACCGGTCCGTCGGGCTGTGGCAAAACCTCACTGGTGCAGCAGATTGCCGCCAGACTCGGCTGGGGTGTGGAGCAGCTGACCTTATGCGGCAAAAGTGATATCGATGATCTTATCGGGCACAGTTCCCTACGGCGGGGAAATCTGTGCTTTGAATATGGTCCTCTGGTCAGAGCAATGAGATTTGGCGAAATTCTCCTGCTCAACGAAATAGATCTTATGCCTCCTGCTGACCTTGCCGTACTGAACGATGTTCTTGAGGGCAGACCTCTGACTGTGAGTGCAAATTTAGGAGAGGTGATTAAACCTCATAGGGATTTCAGAGTTGTGGCAACAGCCAATTCAAAGGGCAGCGGCGATAGACGCGGTTTCTATAATGGAGTCAGACTGCAGAATCAGGCTTTTCTAGACAGATGGCGCTTTATCGAGATGACTTATCCTTCTGTCAGGGCAGAAAGCGTAATTCTGAAAAAATGCTGTACCAATCTGCCGGAGGAAACCTTAAACAGGCTGTTAAAACTGGCTGTGGAACTGCGCAGAGACAGTAATGAAGAGGAGATCACTTCAGTGACCAGCCTTTCCGCTCCTTTTTCCACACGTTCTCTGATCAGGGTTGCTTCAATTTTTGAGCAGTGCAGTGATTTTGTCGAACCCTCCAGAATTATTGACATGGGGTTTGGCTCGCGCCTGCCTGCTGTGGAAAGGGAATATGTAAAAAGACTGTGTGCTGATATTTTCGGTAATGAGGCCTTTCAGGAGAAGTGTGCTGCACAGGAAAAAACACAGACTGAGTCTGTGGCTGATAAGGGGCGCATTAAAAAGAGCGTCAGAAGAAGTACGAAAAAAAAATAAGGTGATTATTAGTCACCTTATTTTTCTACAAGCTAAAGCCAATCAGCATCTCCTGCAATACAGACTGGTTTCACCTGACCCTTATCAGCCAAAGATTGAACTTAACTCGTCTTCTGCATCTATCAGTTTGGAGGCTACCGACTCATAGTTGATCTTATAGGTGCCGTCCTTGATAGACTGTTTCAGATGCTCAACTTTGCTTTTATCAACACCGTCAGAAGCTCTTGCCTTATCTGTAGCTCTGTTCAGTGCTTTTGCTGAATCTGTAAGACTAACAGCATCGGTTCTGCTTGCGGCAACCTGACTAAGCGTGGTGGCTGCAGCAGCGGATGCAACTTTTGCAGAGGTATTGGATGCCGTTTTCCCGGCATTGGCAATACTGTCTTGCATATCGTTCATAGAACGAGAGCTCATTATATCTATTGCCATAATATTACCTTTAATCCTTTTCTCTCACTACACCGATGATTTAAACCATCGTTTCTTGTATTTATTTAACGGACAGATCCGGTTTTTCTTAAACATTAATTTTAAAAAATTTATAAAATTAATTATCTCTATGAGATTAAGCTGATTAATTGTCAAAAAACCGATCGAAGCAAATCTATCCCCAGGCAGAACACAATTCTTTTCTCCTTCAGCCATGAATTACGGCAGATGCTGAAAAAACTTTAAACAAAATTTAATTTTTTTTTGAGGTTTTTCAATAAACAGCAAAACTGCAGAAAAAAAGTGCGGTTCTGCTCCATGTCACGAGAGCGCAGGACTCTTAAAAGGCGACCTCTGCAACACCTACTGCCCTGACCGTAGCCTGAATAACCTTTTTACTTTTGCTGTTGCGCACCTGAATCTCCTCGCCGTAATTACCGTCTGACAGTGCTACGCCCTGTGTTTTCAATGAGAGTCCCCCTTTTCTGGCCTCAAGAGAAATGCTGTCCCCCTTGCATATCATGCACAGACTGGAAGGTCTGATCTGTTCTCCTGCCCGGATATCCTTTCTGACCTTGCTGCCAACCAGCGATTCCCGCAGATTAATAGCTCCGCTCTGGTTTTCTGTTTCGCTAAGCCAGACTTCTTTGATCATAGCGTCGGTAATGACACTGCCGTGAGGAATGCCTGTCGCCGCCACAAAGGCAGGACGCTTCATCTTAATTTTGACCGGGACGATGATACTGAAATTATTCCCCGGTTTTGTACAGGTTATTTTGACTGAGGAACTTGTTTTTATGTCTGAACCCTGAAGCTGGGCGGTTAAATAGCCTTCACATTTGCCCCCGTAGTTGCGGTTGGGGTCGAGCTTGGCGGCGGTGACTTCTACCTGATAGTCCCTGCCCTGATCAGGAAACTGTGCAAGAATGTACTGCTCTGCGACATGCCTTAGGAAAGCCGCTTCCTCCATAGATGCGTTCACAGCATTGAAGAAGTTACTAAAGAAAAATGTACTTAGTACCGTTACAACATAACCTGCATGTTTCACTTGAAAAACTCCTCAGTAGACGGTTATTCAGTGTACAGCAGAAAGTGTGCCGTTTTTTTATTAGTGATATAAAAAACATCATTAAATTTGAGGTTTGTCGTAGAATAAAAAGGCGTGGAAAATGAGAGTATGAACTAATTAATGATTCAAATATCTCCATTTATGTGAATCAGTTTCCAATTGTCACACGTGATACTGCTCTGAAAGGAGCCAAAAATTTTCAGGTGTGATTAAATATAAGCTAAGTAGACTTCGCCGGATATTGAGAGGAAATGCAATGTTAGGTGTAATGGACTCAGTCAATGAATTGACTGAAATTGTCGGTCAGAACAGAATGGAATTGCTGCTGTTCAGACTTTCCGGATTAAGACAGCGTTACGGTATTAATGTATTTAAGGTACGTGAGGTTCTCCCGTGTCCTCATCTTACTGTTATGCCAAAGTTGCAGAAATTCGTTGTCGGCGTAGCTCACATCCGTGGTAAGACGATTTCTGTAATTGATCTTGCCTATGCCATAGGTGGCAGACCAACACAGAATATTGAGAAGAGTTTTATGGTTATCGCAGAGTATAACCGTTCGACTCATGCCTTCCTGGTTTCTGGTGTGGAACGAATCCTGAACATGAACTGGGATAAGATCATGCCTCCACCTAAGGGCGCAGGACACAGTAACTACATGACTGCTGTTACTGAAATCGATAACGAGCTTGTTGAGATTCTTGACGTGGAAAAGATTCTTGATGAGATTTCTCCACTTAGAAACTCTCTGAGTGAGGAAGCGGCCGCTGAAACGGCAGGTGTTGGTGAGGCTGCTCATAATGCCGGCTTCAAGAAGGTTCTGGTTGCTGATGATTCCAAGGTGGCTTTAAGTCAGGTTGTTTCAACAGTTGAGACTATGGGACTTGAGGTTATCAAGTGTTCAGACGGTCGTCAGGCATTGGATGTTCTTAAGGACTTTGCCGCTAAGGGGACTCTTAGCGATGAGGTTTCTCTGATTATTTCAGACGTTGAGATGCCTGAAATGGATGGTTATACATTGTGTGCCACCATACGTCAGGACCCGCTGCTGAAGAACCTTTATGTTATTCTGCATACCTCTTTGTCAGGTGTGTTTAATTTAGGCATGATCAGTAAGGTTGGCGCAAACGACTTTATTCCTAAATTTAACCCGGATGAGTTGGCAAAAGCGGTTAAGCGAGCCATCGAAGTTGTAAATAAAGGCATCTCAGGCGCAGATGCGATTATGTCGAAGATGCCTGATCAGAAGTAAAAAACCGTAACAGGGTGCTTTCCGATTTCATTTGGGAAAGAGTACGGCAATAAGAAACAGAGCGCTGACACATGGATGAACGGTGACGATAGGGATGCAGGGTCCGTTATTAGTCACCCCATGTTGGCATTTTAGATTACCGTTTTTTATTGTGGACCTGATGCCGGTAGATTTTTACTGGCAGAGAATCGGTGTCACAACGGAATTCTGGGTGCACTCGGGGGATATTCCCAGAGTCTGCATCCGGCAGATGTTCGAGAGTTTTTTTATGGCTTTTTCTTTTTTTAGAAAAAAAGACGACAGTCAGACTGTCACTGAGCAGAAGTCGACGCTTTCGACTCTTAATAAACCTGCAGGAGCGACCGGCGGACTCGGTGACCTGAAAAGTGGTTTGTCACGTTCCGTTCAGGGACAGAGCACCTTTAGAACTGCGTGGGGATCGGGATCTGCCGCTGCGTCAAGAACTTTAGCAAATTCTGCCACTACTCAGCGTACCACAGCGCCTTTGTCCTCTCTACCTTCTTCGGGGACTGCGGGTGGTCTTTCTCGTCCGCTCTCAGGCGTGGGTGTGACTGCGGCCGGTACTCTGTCAAGAGAAACGTCATCTCCCGTAAAACCTGCGGTCCCTTCGAGCGCCTTTACTGCAGCTCCGAGAACTGCGACTGCACCTGCAAGACCGGTGACCGGTCTTAACAGTGGGGTCAGGCCGTCCGGTATTTCCGGCAGTGTCCTTGGACACGATGATGCCAAGTCCAAGTTTGAGTCGATAAAAACCAGGACTACCATAAGTTCAAGAAACCCTGATGTTGTTCCTCAGAAGTCTCCCCGTCCGACCGGCAAACCTAATGCGGACAAGGATGTATCTGATGTTCAGTATCGGCGTTTTTCGGCTTTCATTGAGGAAAAATGCGGTATTGTGCTCGGTTCTAGCAGACAGTATCTGGTGAACAGTCGTCTTTCTGGACTTTTATCAAGATTCAAGGTCGAAACTGTTGATGATCTCATTAATATAGCCATGGAGGAAAAGCCGAATAACGCAGCTCAGGAAGCGGTTATTGATGCCATGACCACCAATGAGACGCTGTGGTTCCGCGATACCTATCCTTATCTTGCGTTGCAGAACATTATTCTTCCTGAACTTGCCATGAAGGGGAAAGACTATGGTGTCAGAATCTGGTCTGCTGCCTGTTCTTCAGGTCAGGAGCCTTATTCCATTGCGATGATTATTCAAGAGCAGATGACACATATGGTCCATATCGACCCTAACAAGGCACAGATTGTCGGTACTGATCTCTCTCCTGATATGCTCGCGCAATGCAGAAGAGGCATTTATGATTCCCACGCCTTATCTCGTGGTCTGTCTCCTGAACGCCGTGCCAAATTCTTCAAACCGTCAGGCAAGCCTAATCAGATGAAAGTGGATACCCGCATCAAGAGTATGGTTGAGTTCCGTCCACTTAATCTTCTGGGATCTTTTGCTCTGATGGGTAAGTTCGACGTAATTTTCTGCCGCAATGTACTTATTTATTTCTCCAACGAGGTAAAGACACAGATCCTCAATAAACTGACCATGTGTCTTAATCCTCGCGGCTATCTGATTTTAGGTTCCTCAGAATCATTGACTGGAGTTGCAGAGAAATATGAGATGATTCGCTGTGCTCCGGGAATCATTTACCGCTTGAAACCGTCCAAATTCTGATAGGGAAATGCTCAGTGCAGAGTAGAGTCCGAAATTAAGACATAATGCATTGATCTATTGAGAAAATACAAGACCTCGTCAATTTTTTGAAACGGGGACTTTTACGATCCACCTTTTTCAGTCATATTGCCTAATGATCTGACCACACAGTCTTTGCCGCCAAAGCCGATGCCATACATCCTGCTGTACTGATCTCTGATATAAGGCTCAGCGTACTGCTCATCAATGATTTGACCTGTAGCGTCCTGAGCACCTGCGATGCGTGACAGTCTTGCTTTCTTGCCACTTTTGAACTCAAGAACAGCTACACCGACTAGCCGTACAAATTCACCTGTCGACCAAAGTTTTCATCTCAGTCTTAAAAAAATCTCTTCCCAATGGCGACTTGTTTAATAATTAAGTTTTTTGAGCAGTTCCCTCTGATTTTTGGTACCGGTTTTCATGAAGATTCTGGAGATGCGGTATTTAACTGTTCTCTCGTTAATTTTAAGATCTGAAGACATATCCTTGATTGTTTTAAGTTGCACAATCTCTCTTAGGATTTCTGCTTCTTTCTGTGTCAGAGCAAATTCAGCAATATAGGCATTCAGATCTGTAACCTTATTTTTCCCTCGCCTTTCCGTCCTGCGCTTCCCTTTTGCAGATTCAGAAGGTTCGGTCTGATGATAAACTGCAGTTGTATTACTCCTACGATCCTTGTCACTTAAATTAACACGGTTAGCAGAGCGTTCTTCAGGAGAGTCAATAACCCTTTCTCCTATAGACCTTCTCTTTCTGCTCAGTTCGTTATTCAACCTCATGCTGACGGTTCTGTACTGCTTTTCTATCTGATAGTTCATTGAGCCGTGATAAAGCATAAAAATCAGGAAACTTTGTCCCACCAGATAAAAAAACAGTGCGACGCTTGATAATTCATTTACCAGCAGGAATACGGTTATCAGAGTGCCAATACTACCTAAGGAAAACTGAATAATTCGTCCCAGATTGCACCATAACCAAGGTTTATCAGTATTAACAGAAGCCTCTGCAAAGATATTCATCATAAAGACCAGCATAAAACCCGAGCACGCACAGTCAAGATAATGGACCACGGTGTAATGCCCGCCTAGATACAACTGAAAGTTTAAAAGCAGAAGACCTGTGGCAATGATAGCCAGCAACATCTGGTAGTATCTGAAGCGGTCATAGATTAAGGAAGCCAAAACCAGACTTGCTACATAGACCAGTCGGTAATACTCATGAACAACATCAACCTCGATGTTCCGGAAAATAAAATAATCCACACCATCGGACATGCCATGCAGAAGACTCATCAATACAACCATGATGATGCTGTTCTTAAGATAGCGTCTCATTCCCGGTGAGGTCCTGATTTTTCTTACTATAAATTGTGGAGGAAATTCCGGTGTCCTGATAAAAAACAGTCCGCCTGTTGCTAACTGACAAAAAATGCCCAGATAAAAGTTACTGGCAATAGAATCTGTGGTGAATTTGCCGATAAGCATAGTCAGTGCCACAGCAAAAGCCAGTGATAAGCCGATAAAACGGGCAAATCTGTCCTTTGAGATAAGTTTTAAGCCATAGTAAAAGGCAAAGGCAGAGACAAAGCCTAAATCCAGCGTATAAAGGACAATCAGCAGTGTATTGATAAACAGCAGATGATTTATCTGATAGCGCAAAGCTATCCAGATAAACAGTCTGACAAGACAAAGAACTGCGGTCAGATAAATGATCTTCTCTTTAGAAACAAATCTGCAGCCAAAGGAGAATATCAGCATGCCTAAGGACAACAGTGTGCAGAACAAAGATAAAGTGACAAGCTTACTGCCTGCTGAAAAGAAGGTCTGAGAGATTGAGGTACTGAACAGCAGACCGTAACCGGTCAGATTTTCCGTAAAACAGATGGCATAGAGCAAAAGAGGTACTAAGGAAACACTGTACCCTAAGCCCTGCCTGTTACCGAAGATAAGTCCCATTATTCTTTCACTTTTAAAACTGTACTCAGGTACAGTTTAAAGCCAAAAATCATGATTTTTTGTGACAGTTTCTGTACTTCATTGAATCTATGTTTCTAACTTTCGGTTATTTCAACTAAAAATAAATTATCAGGTCTGACAACCGAGGTTATGAATATGAACACAAATACATACAATCACATCAGTGATAACGTTCTTAAGGAAAACGCTAGAGCTTCAACTTTTAGGAGGGGAGTAAAACCTTTTGCGGTGGCTGTATGCTCCATTATCACCGGACTGAGTTTCTCACCGGAAGTATCTGCAACGGATTTTTCATCACCTGAAACTATTTCTGCAACTGTAAATTTAGGCTCAATATTTAATCATATTACATTAAAAGATTCACAAGCCTCAGGACTATAGATCATTTCCCATTCTGAGGCGTTTTCTTTCATTCTATCCCTAAATTTCCCCAAAAATCTTCATTCTTCAGCAAGCAACTCAAAACTTATCTCTATTTCTATCAAAAAATCAC
>JAGBLM010000030.1 GCA_017635415.1 Succinivibrio sp.
ATTAAATATAGATTTTCTTCTTGGTTATCTCAAGAAACTTCTGGTCAGAAGACCTGATCTGAAGCTGGTCATTACTTCTGCAACCATTGATGTAAACCGTTTTTCCACCCATTTTGATGACGCTCCTATTATCGAGGTTTCAGGCAGAACCTATCCTGTGGAGGTGGTATATATGCCACCTGAGGATACTCTGTCAGATGAAGACGATGTTGATGAGGAGGCAGATCTGCGCCATGGTGTCCTGAGGGCCGTCAAATACCTGCTTAAGGAACACGGTTATGGGGATATACTGGTCTTTCTGCCCGGCGAACGAGATATCATGGATATGGCGGCTTTTCTCAATCGCCAGAAACTGCCGGCAGTGGAGATACTGCCCTTATACGCCAGACTTGCCACCTCTGAACAGAATAAGATTTTCGCACCGCATCAGGGCGTGCGTATAGTACTCTCAACCAATGTTGCCGAGACCTCTCTTACCGTTCCTGGGATCCGGTATGTTGTCGATCCTGGACTGGCACGTATCAGCAGATATTCGCCGCGCACCAAAGTTCAGCGTTTGCCTGTTGAAAAGATTTCGCAGGCCAGTGCCAATCAGCGCAAGGGCCGCTGCGGAAGAATCAGTGAGGGGGTCTGCGTAAGACTGTATTCTGAAGAGGATTTTAAGGCACGGCCTGAATTTACCGATCCGGAGATCCTCCGTACCAATCTTGCAGCGGTGATCCTGCAGATGGTCGCGCTGAGACTGGGCGATCTGCGCAAGTTTCCGTTTATCGATGCGCCTGAAGAGCGTCAGGTTACCGATGGTATGAGACTGCTTGAAGAGCTGGGGGCGATAAGCGATCCCAGAGGAAAGGGGACTGATGAACTGGAACTGACCAGAATCGGCGTGATGCTGGCTAAAATTCCCGCTGATCCTCGTCTTTCCCGTATGCTTCTTGAGGCTGCCCGTTATAACAGTCTTAATGAAGTGCTGATTATCGTCTCTGCTCTGGCGGTGATGGATCCTCGAGAGAATCCTGTGGATAAAAAGGAACAATCAAGACAGTATCATCACCGCTTTGATACGGAAAAGTCTGATTTTCTGGCCTATCTGAGACTCTATCAGTATATAAACAATCTGCAGAAGGATCTTTCCAACTCGGCACTGCGGAAAACTCTTAAAAAGGAGTTTATATCCTATCTGCGTGTTCGTGAATGGTTTGATGTGCTTCGTCAGCTCAGAGCATCATGTCAGGTTTTAAAACTTGGTATCAATGAAAAGGAAGCCGATTACGAGAGTATTCATCGGGCTATTTTAACCGGTCTTCTTTCTCAGATCGGTCACTTTGATGATAACGACAAGGGGCTGTATCTTGGGGCGCGCGGGGTGAAATTCTATATTCACCCCTCTTCGGTTCTCAATAAGAAACATCCTAAGTGGCTATGTGCGGCTGAACTTAATGAGACCTCCAGACTTTTTGCCCGTACTGTAGCGGAGATCGATCCCTTATGGCTTGAGTTTGCCGCCGCCCATCTCGTTAAACGTAACTATTCGGATCCGCACTGGTCCAAAAAGCAGGGGGCGGTGATAGCCTCTATGAATATGACTCTGTACGGACTTACGTTTGTCTCAGGGCGGACCGTTCAGTATACCAAGATTGATCCGGTGCTCTGTCGCACCCTCTTGATCAGAGATGGTCTTGTAGGGGGCGATATTGACTGCAGATTTGATTTTTACAGGCATAACCGCGATCTTGTTGCTGAGGTGGTGGAAGTTGAGGATAAGGTCAGACGAAGGGATCTGCTGGTTGACAGTACTGTTCTTGAGGATTTCTATAACAGGAGAATACCGGACAGTGTTACGACGCAAAGGGCTTTTGAACACTGGTGGACGGAGAAGCAGAAAACCGATCCGGCATTTTTGAATTTTACTTTGGATCTGATTGCAACTGACAGACTTCAGCAGACGAGGCAGAATCTTTTCCCTGATTTCTGGCAGATGGGTCCACTGAAACTGAAGTTAAGTTATGTCTTTTCTCCGGGGGACAGATACGATGGTGTCAGTGTGCATATTCCGGTTACTGTAATCAACCAGATTGTTCCTTCTCAGTTTGTCTGGCAGGTTGAGGGCTTAAGATCCGAATTTCTGAGTGCTCTTATTAAATCACTGCCTAAGCGTCTGCGGCGCAATCTTATCCCCGCACCTGACTATGCCCGTGCCCTGAATGAATCCTTAGGTTCTGACATATCCGGAAATCTGTACGAACGGGCGGCAAAAGAGCTGACCCGCATGGGGGGCGAACAGATTGCAGTTGAGGATTTTGACAAGGATCTGATCCCTGCTCACCTGTTTGTAACCTTCATCTTTGAGGATCTGAAGGGAAAGGAAATCTCGTCAGGAAAAAATTACGAGAGTCTTGCTGATAAGCTGCAAGGAAAGGCCAGAGAAACTCTGCAGCAGGTTGTAAAGTCTCATCAGAAGTCTGATCCTGTGAACAGGTGGTCTTTTGGCACAATTTTGAAAGAGCAGGTGCAAAAACAGGGATCGATAGAGATCACAGCTTATCCAGCCCTGACAGATAAGGGCCCGGGCGTAAGTCTTGAACTTTATGACAGTCAGTCAAGACAGTTGAACGCCATGTGGAAAGGCCAGAGAAAACTTCTGAGTCTGGGATTGCATCAGCCTACAACCTATCTTGAGGCGCATCTTCCCAATAAGGCAAAACTGGCGATGTATTATCAGCCGATCGGAGAGGTCAGGGATTTAGTCAGTGATATTATGCTTTCTTCCATCGACAGTCTGATGCGTGAATATGGTGCTCCGGTCTGGGAGGAGTCTGCTTTTACCAAACTGCAGGACAGGATAAGGGCTAATCTTAATGAGAAGTCACTGGAGATCTCACGGATTGTCGAGCAGATCCTGTATAAGGCACATGATTTAAAACGCGCCCTGAAAGGGCGAATTTCCTTTGAACTTGCAAGAACCTATGCTGATGTCGGCGGTCAGCTTGATGCACTTGTTTTCAAGGGCTTTGTCAGTTCCACAAAGTCTGAAAATCTCAAAGAGATCCCCCGTTATCTTGAGGCTGCGCTACAGCGTCTTAGTAAAGCTCCCCGTGATATCAACAAGGACCTGAACTGCATGAGAATCCTTGAGGAGACGACTGATGCATGGCGCGGGGCCATGACAAGGTATGCAAAAGATCTTGTACCGTCAGAACTTCTGGATATTAAATGGCTGTTCGAGGAACTGAGAGTGTCATTCTTTGCGCAGCAGTTAGGCGTTAAGGTTCAGATTTCATCTAAGCGTATCCTCAACGAGATAAACCGTATTCTCAAAGAATATCCTCCTTTGAGGTGAGTGAGGAGAAAACGGAAAGGACTGGTAAATGAAGCAGTTTAATGTCAGATGGTGGAGTGATACGGTTCAGGCAGGAGATTAGGACGTTCTGTTATTTCCCGATTGGAACCTGAACATCCGTACCTGCCTGTATTAGAGACGGTACGGTGATAAGTTTTTTTTCCGTGCTTTGTTCTTCTCTCTATTTACGCTAAAATAAGCGCAACATATAAACGAGAATCATTATGAGTTTAAAACTTAAAGAAAAACAGGAACTTTTTAAGCTTCTACAGCAGGCTTTTTTTGTTGATCCTCAGAAAAACGGTACCTATAAAGCCTCTGTTGAAGGTAATACCGTTAAAGTTGAGTGGGATATTTCGGCAGACTACAGTTGGGATAAAGTCTCAGGAAAACTGAGAAAACAACTTGCTGAGGCGATTCACGCCAAAGGGGAGAAATCTCATTTTGGTACCGAATATATCGATATCGTCGAAGAAAACGGGAAATTCATTGTTAAAAGTGAAAATTCCCGACTCAAAATAGAGAAATGTTTTGATGTTTTCAATGATGCCGATTCGCAGATCCTCTCTATCCTTGCCGCCCGCTGCCTTGATTTTAATGAGATCAGAAAACAGATAGCAACCCTGAAAGGAATGGAGATTGATAATGTCAAACTTAAATACATTCCTAAGGATATTCTGGCGCTGCGCATCTTTATTAACAGTCAGAATGTTTATTTAGGCGATATTGATATAAGTAAGTTAAAAGATCTGACCTATGCTTTCAGCATTTATTCTGATAATCAGGTCCAGGAGAATCCGCGTAAGGATTTTTCCGGTATCGAGAAATGGGATACTTCAAATGTGACCAATATGCTGGGTGTATTCGCAGGATGCGTAAATTTTAATCACGATATATCCATGTGGGATACGTCAAAGGTTACCAAAATGGACGTAATGTTCGCCAGCTGCAAACATTTCAATCAGGATATTTCCGGTTGGGATCTGTCTAATGTGGAAAGCACGAAGGGCATGTTCTATAAATGTGATGATTTTAACTGTGATATCTCCGGATGGAATACCTCAAAAGTTAAAGATTTTTCTTATATGTTCTTTAAATGTAAGAGTTTTTCTCAGAATATTCATGACTGGAATATGGACAAGGGCGCCCATGACGAGTGCATGTTCCTTGAATGCCCGATCAGCGATGAATTCAAACCAACTTCACCTGCTGCCGACTTTAAACGTGAATACTATGAAAAATATGTCGGTCCTAACGCAAAATCATATCAGAGACAGGAAATCTGGAAGAAAATCGGTCTTGCATTGGCATTCGGGGCACTGATTGTAGTCTTTTCGCTATACGGGCAGGGTCAGTAATTATTAATTGGAAATCGGCACGGCTATTACTTAAAAATGACAGGAATCGATATTAAGTCTAATACTCTCAAAGAACAGCTCGAAAACCTGCTGTCGCGTTGCGGAGTGCCGTTGAGCGAGATCACTTACGACGAATTAGTCGTAATTGATGGTGTTTTAGACTTGAAAGTCATGGTCAAGTATGCGCCTAAGATAAGAGACAAGGTTTTTGACCGAAAAGACGTTGAGGATAAGGACGTTCTTTCTGAAATAGCAATGGCCGAATTTTCCAAGAATACCGTTCAGGCGCTTGAGACCGGCAGTTCTAGGGAAGTTGACGATTTTTCCAAAAGTCTCGAGGGAAAAAGTATTAAAGAACTTTTTGAACTTGCCAACCAGGTAAATGTTATTTCTCAGAAGAGCGCCTTTGGCAAGACGCGCTGCAGTTCCTGTCAGGGAGTCACCAAGGAAAAATGCTCGGGATGCCGCAATACCGGAAAGATTGAATGTACTCTCTGCTATGGTGATGACCCTAAGTGTACGCGTTGCAAGGGAACAGGATTTATAACCTGTCCGAAGTGTCATGGTACGGGGTTGTGCAACTGTAAGGCATGCGGAGGTAGGGGCTTCGAATTTGTCAAGAGAATAGTAAGTCTTCAGGCGAACCTGAAGATGAAACTGAGTCTCGATGTTAATGATGAAAATCATCCTAACATGCCTCCACTGATACTCAGTGATGATCAGCTCAAAATGATGGTTGATCATGTGGATATGAAACTGATAAAGGCCGAGTACGAAGACAAAAAAAATTTTTTGCAGGAGTATAGGGGGAAGTGTATGTGCTACCGCCAGCCTGTAATGATAAGTCAAAGTTCAGAACCTTTTGTTTATACAGCCTTTGGAGATGATTTTCTGGCTCTTGATAAACCGCCTATTGTTGACAAGATTTTTGAAGTGGTGGCAAGACAACTTGATTATACGGTGCATTCGACGGAAGGCGATTCCATAGAGATGAAGAGCGAGTGCTGTCGTGCTCTTGCCGAAAAGGCGTTTATATTCAAGACGGCCCGTATTATTCATGAGGCAGAGGAACGGGCAGTAAGAGAAATAGCAAACAGCAACAATATCTCTGAGCGCTCCCTGATGGACGACGCAGGCAAGACCATTCTTGCTGAATTCAAAAACGCAGTGAAGATTCGTGAAGCAGAGATCCTGACCTGGTTTTTTAAACAGCAGGCAGACGGCTTTGTTTCTGATGGATTTGCCAGGCACCTCTGTGATAACCTTGTTGCCCTCGTGCCGATGCTTTACAAACTGAATCCGAATTCCAAACTGATCTGGAGACTGACGGAGTGTATTACTTGGTCTTTAGTTGGGGCAATGCTCTTTTTGTTGCCGTATAACAGCATGCTGGCAGTGGGACTGATCTTTTCCGTATCCTTTGGTTTTTGCATCTCTATTTTTGCAACCAAAAACCTGACTTTTACTCAGGCTGTGCGACCCTTAAAAATTCGAAAAAACGGCAGGAATATACCAGATATCAGACCAGAGGTCATAAATATGGTGCGACTGTTATTGGTAACCTGCCTGATTGAGGTTTTTATGAAGATGGTGTGGTTTCCGTTATCTCTTTAATGGGTAACGGTAACTATGTATGAATGTATAAAAAAATCACCGTTCTGATTCTAAAGTTCAGACGGTGATTTTTTTATTTACAAAGACGATTCATTCAGTCAACTGAGCACAAACTCGAACTGAACCTGCTTTAGAAAATCGGTGGCAATCTGGAAGGTTCGATCCGGTCTGTCGATGTGTTCTGCAGTCTGCATATACTCAACAGCAACAGTAACGCCTTCGTTGGCACAAATTCCTATTTTATGAGCATGACTAAGCAGTTTCTCCGCCCGTTTGGCAGTCAGGAATCCCGGCTCTCCCGGTGCGATATGATTGTCTCCGAAGAGAGGACTGTCAAAATCAAGGACCGCATTTGACAGATGGAAATGTCTTAAGAAAGGTCCAAGCATCTCCAGTGTCTTGAATGGTGGTTCTCGATTGAGGGCTACGTGGGCGGTATCAAAGACCAGAGACAGGTTCTTATGATCTTTTCTTAGCAGCTGCATAACTTCCTGAGTATCCTGAGCTTGACCCAATAGTTTCTGCTGGTCCGCATAACAGTCACAAGGTTCAATGAAAACCTCGAGTTTGGCCTTTGCCGCGTAATCACAAACCTCACCCAGTGTTCTGATCAGAGCCTTATAGGCATCAGAACGTTCCAGCACACTCACATTGCTGCCGCCAGTAAACGCAACTGTATGAGCTCCGGTTTCTGCGGCCTCATCGATTAATTTTTTTATTGTCTCGACGTTCTTCTTGCGTTTGCCTTCGTCAAGGTCGTGGATATCTATTTTGTGCTCAGTAAAGAATTCTGTAAACCAAACGATGAGATTCTTCAACCGACCGTCTTTGTTGGTACTAAGAGCGCGAGAGATCTGTTGACGTTCCTTTTTATCACTGATATTACTGATTTCTATGGATCTGTAGAAATTGTCCTGAATTAAATGGTCAATTTTGTTGGCAATGAAAAACGGTTTCTTTTCCAAAAGCCGATAGTTCTGACACAGAAGCGCAGAAGGCAGCAGATAATCTCTTTTATTCATTGACACGATGATTCATCTCCCTAAACAGTATCACATGGAGTTCATCACATAGAGTGACCAATTTGGTTTACAACATACACCTTAAGACGATATAAAAGTATTTTCAACTTACAAGATATTGAATTGCAAAGAAGATCGCAAACAGAAAGGAATAAAAAACTATCAGGACGTTTTTTAGCGAGAAATGAGGGAAAAACAGGGCAAAAGTTGTGAGATGTATCACGGCGAAAACAAGGTATGCAGGAGGCAACAGGAGGCCTCCTGAAATTCAGACCAGCTCCAGTTCAACATTCTGGTGGCGGACAAGCTGACGAGCTGTCTCCGGTAATCCCTTATCGGTAATAATTGTACTGAACTCAGTAAGCGGAAGAGCAATGAATGTTGCAACCTGTCCGTATTTGCTCGAATCAGTAATGAGTATTTTGTTAAGACTTGCCTGAGACACGGCTTTCTTTAAGGTAACTTTTTCCATATCAGGAGTGGTAATACCTCGAGCATCCCATGATGAAGCGGAAATAAAGGCAACATCAATTGAGAACTGCGCCAAAGTGTTAGCAGCCAGAGGTCCTACGCATGAAAGTGTTTTTTTACGCAAATGACCACCCAGATGGATAAGTTCACTTTCTGTCCTTGAGGCAAGATAGGTCATAACGGTTGAATCATTGGAGATTATGGTCAGATCGCTTCTGCTTGCTATATTCTGTGCAACAGCAAGGGCAGTTGTTCCTGCATCAAGGTAGATACATGCTCCTTCCGTGATCCTGGAGGCGGCTGCCTTTCCGATACGTGCTTTTTCGGCAGTTGCCATATTCTGTCTCACGGATAACAGAGGTTCAGCATTCAGTTTTTTCAGGATCTGAACACCGCCGGAAACCTGAACTACCAGACCTTCCTGCTCCAGTTTCTGCAGATCTCTTCTCACTGTCATGTGAGAAACACCGAGGTTTTCTACCAACTCAGTTATGCTGATAACACCGCGTATTCCAACAAGTTCCATTATTTTCTGGCGGCGTTCCAAAGGGATCATGACGCATGCTCCTCGAATATGTTAATTTTTGTGTCATTATTATAAATAAAAAGCAGTATTCACAACACAATTACTCAAAACTTTACATACATTTTTTCTAAAGAAACGTCAAAAGAGTCACAATTTCTTGATGAAAAAAACATCCCGCAGGATGTTTTTGGTTGAAGATCGCGCAGTGATTAACACATAAGTGTCACTATAAATTTTCTTCAAATGATTTCCTTATGGTGTCCAAGGCGACCGTTTCATCTTCCCCTGAACAGGAAACAATAACTTCCTCGCCACAACGGATCCCCATGCCCATTAATGCAAAAATTCCATCTTTTAAGGAAATCTTTCGTCCCTTTGCTTCAATGGTAACCTCAGACTTGATTCCCCGTGCGGACTGAATAATTCTTCCTGCCGGTCGAGCATGAACGCCGTCTTTGTCTTGAATTACATAGGAAAACTGTTGCATTTTAAAGAGCTCCGTCTCTTTCTCTTTGATTCGTATGAGGCAAAACAGCGCCTCTGTAAATGATGATTAAGCATTATACACAAGAATATGTGAGTTGTATCACAAATATATATTGTTTTTAAAGGAAAGATTTTCTGAAAAAAGAAAAAGTTGTAAATAAGTTAGCGCAGGATTTGAAAATCTATATGCTGTTTGATTGAAGTCTGACATAGCGGAACATGCCTACCTTAATTGTGGTAGGCACAACCAGAAACAATGTTTACAAAAACACTGTGAAGGAGATGACCGCAAAAGAACTATTCTTTTGCGTCAATGCGATTGCGCAGTTTCTGTCCGGCTTTAAAAGTGGTAACTCTTCTTGGAGTGATGGTCACTTCCTGACCGGTTTTCGGATTGCGACCCGGGCGGGCATTCTTAAGTTTCAGTTCGAAATTGCCAAATCCTGTAAGTTTCACAACTTCGCCTTTCTCCAAAGTTGAGGCAATTGTTTCAAAGAAACAGTCAACGAATTCCTGCGCTGTAGCTTTGGGTAAGTTCTGTTTAAGAATGAGCCTATCTGCAATTTCTGCACGAGTTAATGCCATATTCAAAACTCTCTTTTCGTGATGTTGCTTTTGGTTAACCTTTATACCGGGACTGACCAAAAATGGAGTGATTTTTCTTTCTATTTGATTATAGAATAAAAATTCACTTTTTTTCATTATTTACTCATCAGATTAGAAAATATGTGATCTGCTTTGGTTCTTTGCCAACTTTTGGAGTTTTCTATGAATTTTGCTTGTTAGCGCATAAATTTTGTCTGCTGTATATCATGACAAGAATGAGTCGTAACCAGATTTTGTTTGTGGTGTTTGTAGGGTAATTCATTGATAAAAATTGAGCTGTAACGATTTTTTTTAAGGTTTTCTGTATCAAAAGCTAACGAACTGTCTAATTTCTAAGTACAATTAACTAATTAAGCAATAGAGTAATGAGATTCTGTAATGGATTAATGAGATCAGGGGGCATGTTTGCCTTCTCTGATACTGATGATTAAATGGAGATATAAAGAATAATGTCTTTAAAAATCGCTATTTATGGCTATGACACTGACATCGGCAAACTGGTTCTTGAAACTTTGGAACAGGATAATATGCAGGTTGATGATTTGTTTCCTTTATCTCCATTGTCAGGTGATTTTGATGCAGTAACGCTCAATGGAAAGAATTATCTCATTCAGTCTGTAGATGATTTTGATTTTTCAAAAGCGGACATCGCATTCTTTATATCAACTCAGGATGAAACTCAGCGTTTGGCTCAGGAGGCCAGAGAAGCCGGCTGTATCGTAATTGATGATAGCCATCTGTATTCGGGGGATGAGAAAGTTCCTCTTGTCCTTCCTGAACTCAACGATGTTGATATTACCAAAGCGATAGAGACAAGACTTGTAATTCCGGCATCAAGTGTTTCAGCCGAGATTTGTCTTGCACTTGCTCCTCTGCATGATTCGTTCGGAGTTGAGCATGCCGTCGTAACAGCCCTTGAATCAGTATCAGAGCATGGCAGAGCCGGGACTGAAACTCTGGCGCATGAGACTACCATGCTATTAAATGGTATGAGTGCGGACCATGAGGGGTTCCCCGCGCAGTTGGCCTTTAATCTGCATACAAGAATTGGATCTCTTGAGACTGATGGTTATTCAGATCATGAGAACACGATCAGAAAAGAGGTCCGGAGATTAATGGGGAGATTCTCAAGAGGCATTGATCTTACCTGTATTCAGGTGCCTGTTTTCTATGGACATACCATCATCGTACATGTTGACCTTGAGGAGAAAACAACTCTGGCAAAAGTTGAGGAAGCTTTTAACGATTACTCAGACTGGATAAGTATGCCGCCAAAGGATCAGGTTTTGACCCCTGTGACTGACGGGGTAAATGAACGCAATATACTGGTAACAAGACTGAAACAGGATGGTCAGAGTGGAAAATCCTTCAGTTTTGTGGCGTTAATGGATAATTCAAGACGCGGTGAAGCTATTTCCTGCGTAAAGATAGCAAAACTTCTTGCTCAGAAAATAAAATAAATGTGCATGTTTTTTGCATATACACCTGAAAGTGCGATCCGAGCGTTTTTTGACATCGAATCTTTCAGTTAAAATAGCACACAGAGGTTTTTCAGATGTACGGGCTTAAGAAAATACTGTTGTTGCTGACTGTCGGCGTATGCCTTCAGTCAATCGCGGCGCCGAATGACGGCACATTTACAATTGAAATCAGGGGGCCTGATGAAGCTGAGCAGGCAAGTACTCCGCCTGCCAGATCTCAAACTCAGAGACAGGAAAGACGTCAGATTTCCGGTAATCAGCGTCGTCGACCTGTTGACGCTACGCAGAGTCCTGCGGCAGCAAATACTCCTGCTGGCACGGCGAATAATAGCACTGCTCAGCAGAGTCCAAATGCTTCTAGTGCTACCGGTAATCAGTCAGTTCAGAATGATACGTCTAACAATGCCCGTCGTTACAACGTTCAGCCTTCTGATACCATATGGACTATTGCCAACAGATATTTGCCCGCCAACAGAAGCGTAAATGAATTTCAGATTGTTGCTTCTATTTACCGTAACAATCCTAGTGCCTTTGGTAATGGCAATATCAACAATCTCAAACGCGTGACTATAACGATTCCTGATAACAGTGTTATTGCCCGAGAAAATACTGCGACCGGAAGCGCTTTGTTACGTAACGGTTCTATGGAATTGCCTCCGCTGTCTCCGGCGGAAAATCAGGGATCTTCTGCTCAAAATGTTGTTCAGAGCGAACAACAGAACAGTCAGCAAACTCCTGCCGTGAATGGTCAGACTGTCCAAAGGCAGCCTGATATTCCTCAGTATACCGCCACAGAGACGATGCTCCGAGAAGCCAATGAGCGCAAGAGTGAGAGTATGGCTCCTATTACTCAGGAAGCTCAGAATATCCAGAATTCGTTAAATGCTCATAATCAGCAGGTAAATCAGAATGCCCAAAATGGAAACGGACAGGTTCAGGGACGAAGTAATCTGCCTCCGTTACCAGATGCTCAGACGACTCAGCTGACGGCTCAGCAGTTAGCAGCGATTCAAGCTCAGAATGTCGACATTCAGGCCATTAAGACCATGATTGAAGAGACTAAGAAGGCGATTGATATCAAGACCAGAGATCTTGATAAAAAGATTTCTGATGCTATTGACCGTATGAAAAAAGGCAATATTGCAACTGCTCAGTCAGCGTCGGAGGATGTGGCCAATTTAGCTCAGCAGTATGACTCTATTATTTCCAGCATACAGCAGAACGTTTCTGATTTACGAGGAACTGTTTCCAAGCTGATGCAGGAAAATGAACGTATGCGGGAAATGCTACTGGCGAACGATGAAAAAATTGAGGATCTGCAACTTCAGATCGCCAATTACAGTACCGATGGCGAGGGTAATTTTCAGGGACCTGTCATGCTGATCCTGTTCGGTGTTGGTCTTTTGACATTACTGCTGCTTGCGATATTCATTATCATCAGAATGAAGAATCGTGCTCGTAACAAGTCCCTTGATGATGACTTAAGTTTCGAGGATGAGGTTGTTGACGACGATGAGAAGTTGCTATCAGACTCATTCGCTACCTCATCAGAAGAACTTGAAGCTGCGGCGGCTGAAAATGAACCTTTACCTGAGGATGGTGGCAGACCTCCTGAAGAAACAGCGGAAGCACCAACTGAAAGTTCGGACCCTGGTGCTGATAAGAATGTTCAGCTGGAGAGTCAGCAGAATGAAGAAGTTATTAGTGACAATGAAATGTCTGCTGAAGAAAAAGCTGCTCAGGAGGCATGGAATAAGGCCGCAGAAGAGGAATCATCTTCTGCCGATGAGAAGTCTGCTATGGACGAGTGGAATGCAGCGCTCAATGAACAGAAAACACAGGAGGAAAAGAGCGTCGAACTCGATTCACCTTCAACAAAAACTGATGAGGAGTCTGCAGCGGACGCTTGGGCTGAAGCCCTTAATGAACAGGCTGCTGCCGAAAGTGCGGCAAAGAAGTCAGATGAACAGGCTGCTGCAGATGCATGGGCTGCGGCTCTAGATGAACAGGCTGCCGCTGAAAGCGGAGCAAAGAAGTCCGATGAGGATGCTGCCGCTGAAGCTTGGGCTGCTGCTCTCAAAGAGCAGGAAAATGCTGAAAAAGAGACCTCAGCTCCGCCAGACTCCGAGCCCAAAGATAGCGATTCAGTAAGTGAAAATATTTCTGCTGCTGAGCAGGCTGCCGCCGATGATTGGGCTGCAGCTCTCAAGGAACAGGAACAGGCTGATAAGGCTGCCTCAGGTGAGGAAGATGCCCTTTCAAAGGCAATGAAGGGGGCTGAAAGCCCAAAAACTGACGCACCTGCCGATAAAGATGAGGTCGGACAGGCTGGTGCGTCAAACTTATCCGACCCTGATTTAACCGGAAAATCAGTAAATGATGCATTGAATGAACTTGATGAAAAAACTTCCTTAGCCGAAATTGAATCAGTTTCAGATGTCGTAGATCCGGTCGTTTCCGAAGAGATTTCTTTGCCTGAATCAGAATCCCCAATCGATGATATTCGCTCTGAGGTTCCTGAGACTGTGAGTTTCGAAGAAACTACTTCAGAACCTGAAGTAGATGAGGCCCCGGCAGATATCCTGCAGTCACAGTCAGTTGAGGAAGTAGCCGCAGAACCTGCAGTAGATGAGGTTCTGGCAGATATCCCGCAGTCACAGTCAGTTGAGGAAGACGTCGCAGAACCTGCAGTAGATGAGGTTTCGGCAGATATCCCTCAGTCACAGCCGGTTGAGGAAGAAGCCGCAGAACCTGAAGCAGATGAGGTTTCAGCAGATATCCCGCAGTCACAGTCAGTTGAGGAAGACGTCGCAGAATCTGCAGTAGATGAGGTTCCAGCAGATATCCCACAGTCACAGTCAGTTGGGGAGGAAGTCGCAGAATCTGCAGTAGATG
>JAGBLM010000031.1 GCA_017635415.1 Succinivibrio sp.
ATCTGCCACAGGATGCCATTCGTCATAATGACTGTGGAAAACCCCTGTAATTCAAGGGAAAAGGCGTTTTAAAAACGCTTGCATTACCTGCCTTTTCAGCTGAAGAAGACCGGTAAAACCGGATTTCTGCCTGCACGGCTGTGCCTGTCCACAATTCAGGAAAAACGAAAGGCGTTATCCACCGGAAGAGCCAGAAAGGACTTCAGAAATTTCTGCGTTTTGCACAAAACTTAGAGGACTTCCCGGTACTTCACATCCTTACGGATGGCAGGTGTTTCGATAACTTCAAGCCCTTCCAGGAGGCGCAGATACTGTTCCTGTGTGATCTGGGCAGCTTCGGCTGAATTGCGGGGCCATCGAAACCGGCCATCTGCTACACGCTTATATAGGAGTAGATATCCATCGCCTTCCCATACCAGACCTTTGATTCTGTCAGATCTGGTCCCGCAGAACAGGAAAAGGACATTTTTCTGGTAGGGTTCCAGCTGAAACTGATGCTTCACCAGTTCTGCCAGACCGTCGATTCCTTTGCGCAGATCGGTCTTACCGCAGGCAATGTATATCTTCTGAAAACAGTTACTTTCCTGCAGCATACTTAACCACCGATCTTATCATGGCAATGAGCTCTTTTGAGGCGTTGTTTGATACTTCGATTGTCAATGTACCAGTTCTGATAATTACATCAGGAGATGCGGCCGACGTATAATGCTCCGGTGGTTTGCTATCGGAAGCAAGAACGATCTCTGCAAAAGAGGTCTTCTGTGGTGCCGTCGACAGTGATGCTGGCAGAGACTCTGCATAAGAATTCCGCACTTTCCTCTGCCAGTAGTAATAGGTTTTCAGCGGAATGTTGTGCTGACTGCACCAGTCAGCTTTAGACAATCCGCTTTCGCTGCATTCTTTAATGAGCGCAGCCCAATGGGTTAACCTGTAATCGTTTGTCACCTTGTCCATATGGGAGTCCCTCTAAAAAACTAAGAAAACTAAAAAAACTAGTAGTTTTTTAGACATTATCCCACAGAGTGACACTCAGATGATAGGTACGGATGATTTACCGTTTACTGTTGATCCTTTTTTACGGACGTATCTGATGTATTCGTGGTTCTTCTCGCAGGCCCCTTTTTGCCAGAAAGAATACGGATCACAATAATAAACAGTTGTCCGCTGCGCTTTTCCGTTCGATGAGCTCTCCATTCCGACCCGGTCAGCGAATTCGCTGCCACCATCGGTAAGGATGATCTCAAAAAGCTTTTTAAAAAGCTCTGTACCAAGTTTTTCTTCAAGCCACGCAAAGACTGCCAGTACTTCTTCCTGTGTCTGATTTTCCAACAGGAAGATGAGCATGAGATGGGTCCTGCGGAAAGTGAATGTCAGGAGGACTTTATGCCCTTCCGCATTGCCTTCAACGCAATCCATTTCCACGATGCTCGTATCAGGGCTCTTTTCGATTCTTTTTTGAAAGTCTTCGTAATTATGGCCAATACGGTATACGCGGTTCTTTGCACTGGTCTTGGTAGACTGTCTGCGTTTTTTGTATTTAACTTTCCGCCTCAGGTCGATGTTCTTGACATCGAATACGCCGGCATCAATGTAGGAATAAGCCGTTCTTTTTGAGCATCCGAGTTCCTCGGCATGTGTTGCGTAAATGTGTGAGATCGACTGCCCTTTCTGAATGAGAGGGGTCAGGATGTCGTTCATCTTCTGGATGCTCTCTGGGGTCTGGTTGATTCCTTCTCTGCTGGAGCTGAGAGTTTCATGATAGCAGTCATCTGCATACTTGGAAGAGTAGACCTTCTTTTCCATCATACAGCCTGCCCGCTTGCCGCAGCCGTTGCATACGTAAGGCGCTCTTTTCAGGTTCCGGCATTGCTGAGGCTGATAAGCCTTGCAAATATCACTGCACGTGTATCTCTGGCATAATCGGCAGATTTTGTCACATTCCAGATCCCCGCAGATGTGTTTAATCTTGCACGGGGAATGCTTGTCCTTATTGGCTTCACATGGGACATTGCCAAAGCCATTGTATTCTTTTACCTTAGAATGCTTCCTAACCTCTTTAGAGATCGTTGTAGGATCTTTATGGACAACTCTGGCGATGGCGGCAAAGGAGTCACTATTGTTCAATCCCTTTTCGATGTTGATGCGGTCTGACAGAGTCAGATGTTTTTGATTACCTTTTTGAGTATTCAATGCTCCTCTTTTCTGGCACAGGCAAGGTAATCATCAGCCTATGTAGTATAGCCGGAAAGATGTGCGGAGGTAAAGTCAGCCCATGCGGAATTTACTGTTGCAATGTGGAATTTAATTTAGCATTCAACTTCTTTTATTGCAGGCGTATGTCTTTTGCCAGTTATTTTCGAACGTTTGTTCTGTCTGTAGTTCCATTATAGATCCGAATATACGTTCGATCAAGAGGGAGTTTTCTTTTTCTTCGCCGGAATGAATCTTTCAGGACTGTCAAGGGCCTGGAAGATTCACCCAAC
>JAGBLM010000032.1 GCA_017635415.1 Succinivibrio sp.
ACAACAGCAAGGGTCGCTCTGACCTTATCGTCAATCTTAAGAAGCGTAGGTTAGTTATCGAACTTAAGTTCTCCTCTGACGGCAAAAACGGTGAAGCCCTTTTAAAGGAAGCGGTAAATCAGATAGATGACAAAGAGTACGGCACGGAGAATCTAGGTGAACGTGAACTTATAAAGATTGCCGCCGTCTTTGATGCTAGAGAGGATAAAAGAAAAATTACCTTTTTCCAGACCGTTGAAGCATAAAAAATGCTGCATTCTTGTACCATGACAAAATACGGTCATGATCAAAATGTTCAGTATGCGCAATGTCGCAAAAAAGCTCTGTGATTTGTCTCTTTGTGGAATATGATTCCCTTTGCCTTGAGTAATCAGACTGTTCACTAATAATGTTAATTCTGCTACAATGCTGCAACCTTCAGAAAATGCTGGTATAGCTCAGTAGGTAGAGCAACTGATTCGTAATCAGGAGGTCGCAGGTTCGATTCCTGTTACCAGCACCACTGGAGATCCTGTTTCTATAAAACAGTTTACTGTTTTTTTCACATCCCTGATCTGTGGTTAATCTGTATTTATGCTTGTTATCGGAATCGATCCTGGTTCACGCATTACCGGCTACGGCATCGTAAACAGCCTCGGTGGACAACTTGAGTATATCGGTTCAGGCTGCATCCATACCGGCAATGGTGTACTTTCAGAAAAACTACAGGTTATCTACGAGAATGTTTCCTTACTGCTTGAACAGTTCAAACCTGACTGCATGGCTATTGAGGAAACTTTTCTGTCGAAGAATGTTCAGTCCACGGTGAAACTGTCAGAGGCAAGGGCGGTGGCCATTGTTGCCGGCGCCAATCACGGTCTGCCGGTATACGAGTATACCCCGATGCAGATCAAGCAGGCTGTGGTCGGAACAGGCGGGGCGACGAAAGATCAGGTCAAGTATATGGTCAGAATGATACTTCATCTGAACGGCACACCACAGACTGATGCTGCCGACGCTCTCTCCTGTGCTATCTGTCATGCCAATACCATCCGCGTAACCAAGGCCATGGGACAGGAAGTTGCAGATGCCTCATCAGTGAGAGGTCGTCTACGTCGCAGTTGATACTGTAGACCATCATTTTGTCCTGCCGTGATATAATTTTGCTCATAATTTAGGAGTAAAACCAGTTTATGATCGGCTCGTTACGTGGAAAATTACTTCTGGTTGAAAACCAGAGTGCCCTGATAGAGGTTGCAGGTGTCGGCTATGAGGTGGAAATGCCCGCAAGCGCACTTGCTGAACTAAAACAGGGTGATGAGGTATTTGTCTATATTCAGCATGTGGTACGTGAGGATGCAGAACTCCTCTATGGTTTCCCGGATGTGGCCTCCAGAGCTCTGTTCAGAGTTCTTATAAAGGTCAGCGGAGTTGGTCCGAAGATGGCTATTGCCGTACTTTCAACCTTTGATGTTACAGGTTTTATAGGTACTGTTCTTGAGGGTAACTCAAGGTCGCTGCAGAATATTCCCGGCGTCGGAAAAAAGACGGCAGAACGTCTGGTCGTTGAACTCAAAGACAGACTTAAAGATTTTGCTCACGATAGCGGGACTCTCGTTTCCTCTGAGAATCACGGCAATGACAACTTTACTGATGCTGTTGCCGCACTGTGCGCTTTAGGCTACAGGGAAAATGATGCTGTCCGCTTTGCCAAGTCCGCCTATAGGGATGGCATGACCACAGAACAGCTTATAGTTGATACCCTGGCTCTTTTTTCTAAGAATAAGGTCTGAGGATGTCTAATAATAACCAACCTAGAATAATAGCTGATACTTTAAGTGTGGATACCGATGTCCGTCCTTATAAAAACGAGGATGAGACTTTAGCTGAGCAGCTTGGAAGTGCTGAGGACCGCGCTTTAAGACCACAGTGTCTTGCCGATTATATCGGTCAGGATGAGGTCAAGGAGCAATTGGAGATCGCACTTTTGGCCGCAAAGAAACGTGGCGAGGCACTTGATCATGTCCTTATTTTCGGTCCTCCGGGATTGGGCAAGACCACACTGTCAAATATTATTGCCAATGAACTGGGTGTACCAATTTCACAGACCTCAGGTCCAACCCTTGAGAAAAAGGGCGATGCGGCGGCTCTGTTAACCAATCTGCAGCCGAGATCGGTTATTTTTATCGACGAAATCCATCGTCTGTCCCCGGTGATTGAGGAGTTCATGTATCCTGCCATGGAGGATTACAAGGTTGATATCATGACCGGGGACGGTCCTTCGGCCCGCTCGATCAAGATCAATCTCAATCCGTTTACCCTCATAGGTGCTACCACCAGAGCAGGAACGCTCACTTCTCCGCTGATGGCCCGCTTCGGTATAATTCTTCAGCTTAAGTTCTATTATCCTGAAGAGCTTGAACTCATTATCAATGCCTCTGCACGCAAACTTGGCATTGTCATCAATCATGAGGGGGCCAGTGAGATCGCAAGACGATCCCGTGGCACACCGCGAATTGCCAATCGTCTCCTCAAAAGAGTGCGTGATTATGCCGAGGTTGAGGGAAACGGTAAAATTGATTTGAATACCGCCAAAGCTGCGCTTAAACTGTTACGCATAGATGAAGACGGCTTTGATGAGTTTGACAGGCAGTATCTGCGCTGTCTTATTGAAAACGGCAGACCTGTTGGTATAGAAAGTTTGGCCGCATCCTTAGGACATGATCGGGATACTCTGGAGAACGTAGTTGAACCGTATATAATTCAGCAGGGCTTTGTGCAGCGTTCCCGAAGCGGTCGTGTGGCGACAAGAAAGGCTTATGAAAAATTTGGCATGGAATTTCCTGGAAACAACTGATGTCTTTTTCTCCTTTTAGTATCAAGGCGCGTGTCTATTATGAAGATACTGACGCCGGCGGGATTGTTTATTACGCCAATTATCTTAAATTTTCCGAGAGATGCAGAACCGAATGGCTCAGAGGCAGCGGAGTTTCGCAGCAGAAACTTCTTGAATCCCATTTCGGGTACGTAATCTGCGACATCAAGGGTAAATATCATAAATCGGCAAAACTTGATGATGTACTGACCATTACCTGTATCCCTATTAAGGTCCGTTATACGAGAATAACCTTTTATCAGCAGATCTTTAATCAGAATGCGGAACTGCTGTTTGAACTTCAATGCAATATTGCCTACGTTGATCTTAATGACGGGCGCCCAGTCGCCATGCCTGAGGAGGCACAGGTCTATACTAAGGCGCAGATGCCGGAAAACCCAGAATCGTACGGAGTGAATCTATAAATGCAGTCAGGTCAACTTTCGTTTAGTGAACTTATTTTCAACGCCAGTTTTCTTGTTCAGGTCGTAATGCTTTTCCTGCTGATTTTATCGATAGTATCCTGGACCATCATCATCCAGCGCAGCAATCAGTATAAGATCGGCAGACGTAAGGCGGACGAGTTTGAGGACAGATTCTGGTCCGGTATTGATCTGAATAATCTGTATCAGGACTGTATCAAGCGTCAGCAGTCTCTTGTCGGACTTGAGGTGATCTATACCTCAGGTTTCAAGGAATTTGTCAGACTGGTAAATTCAGGACCGGCCGATCAGGAAGTGGTTATGGACGGTACCTACCGTCAGATGAAGGTGGCAGAATCGAGGGAGATTGAGTCGCTAGAATCACATCTTGCCACCCTGGCAACCATCGGTTCAATCAGTCCGTATATAGGTCTGTTCGGTACCGTATGGGGAATTATGCATGCTTTCGTGGCACTGGCGGCGGTCAAGAACGCAACTCTTTCCATGGTTGCGCCACCGATTGCCGAGGCCCTTATTGCTACTGCCATGGGCCTTTTTGCCGCTATTCCTGCCGTTATGTTCTATAACCGTTTTGTTTCCAAGGTGGAGGCCCTTGAAAACCGTTACATCAATTTTATGGATGAGTTTGCTACCATTCTCAACCGTCGTCTTGTTACGGTGCGTTCGCAGATGAATGCTCAGAATAACAAGAGTGGAAAGGACAAGGATAAGTCCACCGAGGAACAGAACTATCAGCAGAATTATCAGCGTCCTGTAAGATCTGCACCTGATCAAGAGAGTGTCGAACCATCCCGCGTGGTGCCACCGCAGTCACCGCAGTACGGCAGAACGAGGTCTGGAGATCAGCCTTTCCAGCACGGCGGCGTTCAGCAGAGAACTCCTCAGGTTCAGTCTCAGTCATCAGGTCCTCACTACATTACCCCTGGGGTGCAGGGTGACAGTTATAATCGAGCCAGACATAATCCTTACAGAGAGTAGACTATGCAGAACATACGCAAGGGAAGAAGTCATCCTGTAGCAGAGATTAATGTGGTTCCCTATATTGATGTGATGTTGGTTCTGCTGGTGATTTTCATTGCTACAGCACCAGTGGTTATGACCGGTGTGACGGTTGATCTTCCTCAGGCTCAGGCTGAGACTATGAATGAGGATCAGAAAACACCGATTATTGCTACGGTTGACAAGGAAGGACGGTTTTTTGTAAGTATTGATACAACCTCAGAGCAGATGGGCAGTCTTGATGCTGTTTCCTCGTATGTGGCCGCAGAACTTGCCAAGGATCCTTCAAGACCGGTGGTCGTGCAAGGGGATGCTCAGGTCTCATATAATTCTGTTATTCAGCTGATGAACGCCCTAAAACAGGGGGGTGTGAAAAGCGTCGGTCTGGTAACGGATCCAATCGCGGAGTAAATTTATGAAAATAGGGACTGGTACAGCCTTTATTGTGGCTGTAGCTATCCATGCAGTCGTTATCATTGCTCTGGTCGTCAATGTTTCTTTAAACAAGCCGGAGCGTCCTCGCGATTCAACAGGATCCAATCTGCATGCGACCTTTGTGGAAATCCCTCCGGCAAGGGGAAAACCAACAGGCAGTACGGTCCAGAAACCGGTGTCAGAGCCTAAACAAAATACCGGTGAAGAAATAAAACAGGATACAGAGCAGAAAAAGCGTGCCGAACAGGAGGCTCTTGCCAAAAAGATAGAAGCGCAGAAGGCAGAGGAACAGAAGCGTCAGGAAGCTCTTGCTCTGAGAAAAGCTGAAGAAAAGAAGAAGGCTGAAGAGAAGAGGAAAGCTGAGGAAAAGAAGAAAGCCGAGGAAAAGAGGAAAGCTGAGGAAAAGAAGAAAGCTGAGGAAAAGAAGAAAGCCGAGGAAAAGAAGAAAGCCGAGGAAAAGAGGAAAGCTGAAGAGGAAAAGAAGAAAGCCGAGGAAAAGAAGAAGGCTGAAGAAGAAAAGAAGAAAGCCGAGGAAAAAAAGAAGGCTGAAGAGGAGAAAAAAGCTGCTGAAGCTAAGGCAAAGGCCGAAGCTGAGGCCAGGGCTGCCAGACAGAAGGCTGATTCTCTTGAGGATGATATTTTAGGCACAGAAGACGGCCAGGATAACGGTGTCGGTCTTGGCAGTGGCGGTAGCGGTGAGGCGGCAGGCTATGGTGCCAAGATTCAGCAGCAGATTGAACAGTTCTGGCGCATTGATCCATCAATGAACGGAAAAAAGGTTGTGATGAGTTTTACGGTCGACAGTCAGGGGATGATTTCCAATCAGGAGTGTAAGGGAGATAGGGATGTATGCAAATCCGCACTTGATACTCTTGACCGGATCGGCATGCTGCCAAGACCTCCTGTAGGCTGTAAAGATTGCAATAACGTGATGATCACCATGACACCGAAGATCTGAGAGGCTATAATCACTCATACAGATAATTATGGAGTTTTTACATGATAAAACGTTTAGTTGCAGCTGCGGTTGTTCTGTGTGCATCCTTCTGTGCTCAGGCAGCTTTGCAGATTGATATAACCGGCGGTATCAACGCCGGTCATAAGATTGCAGTCATTCCCTTTACCCAGGATCAGGGCGTAAGTACTGATGTTGCCAATGTGGTATCTCAGGATCTGACACGTTCGGGTAAATTTGCACCAATTGCAATGACTTCATTACCCAGAGGTTCTGTTACCAACGGACAGATAAATGTTGATGTTGCCTCTCAGAGTGGTGCAGAGGTTGCTGTAACCGGCAAGGTGTTCAGAGAGGGTAATGCCTTTCAGGTTGAATTCGTGGTAACCGGTCTGCAGGGATCACAGAAAGGAAAGGTTTTGGCTCACTACCGTGGTGCCAGCGCAAATTCTTCCATGAGACAGGCTGCCCACCGTGTATCTGATCGCATTTATGAGCTGTTCACCGGTACTAAGGGGGCATTCCGTACCAGAATCGCTTATGTGCTTTTCAAAAAGGGTGACGCTCATCCGTATCAGCTGATGACTGCAGACTATGACGGTAACAATGAGACCGCAATTCTGAAGTCAACCCAGCCGATTATGACTCCTTCATGGTCACCAGACGGTTCTCGTCTTGCCTATGTAAGTTTCGAAAACAGAGAGCCATGTATTTTTGTGCAGAGCATTGCTACCAAAAAACGTGAGAAACTGGCATCATATCCCGGTCTGAACAGTTCTCCCTGCTGGTCGCCTGACGGTACCAAGATTGCTATGACTCTGTCCAAAGACGGGCAGCCTGAAATCTACTACTATGACCTTTCTTCAAGGCAGCTGGTTCGTGTTACAAACAATAAATCAATTGATACGGAACCTAACTGGTCATCAGACAGTAAAGCCCTGTTCTTTACTTCTGAACGTGGCGGTAAGGCCCAGATCTACAAAGCTGATTTTGTAACTCATACTACAGAGCGCGTTACCTATCAGGGACAGATGAATCTGTCCGCCCGCGCCATTCCGGGTTCTAACTCAATTATCGTGATCACCAACCAGAACGGCTATCGAGTTGCCCGTATGGATGCCGATGGTAGCATCTATATGCTGACAACCTCATCATTAGACGAATCTCCAAGTGTTGCGCCTAATGGAAGTATGGTAATATATAGCACGATATATCAGGGCCGAAAGGGTCTGGCTATTGTGTCTGCTGATGGGCGTTTCAAGGCGAATCTGCCATCCGGAAGCGGAGAAATAAGTGCTCCTGCGTGGGGTCCGCTGCCTGCTAACTATTAATTTTCCAAAGGAAGAGCGAAAAAATGGCTAATAAATATTTGATTGCCGTATTATGCGGCGTGACAATGATGTCACTTACTGCCTGCAGCACCAGCAGCGATAGCGAAGCATCCGGTCTTGTAACTGATGGCGACGGCGTTGCACTTGATTCTGATGGCGCCGTTCTGGTGGGGGATACCTCAGGTTCTGACGGTTGGAATGGTCCATCTGAACTGAAGAATCAGAATACCATTTACTTCAACTATGACTCTGATCAGATTCAGGATCAGTATATAGGTGTAATGCAGTCTCACGCCAAGTATCTGCGCAGCAATCCTGATGCCCGTGTGATTATTGAAGGTCATACTGATGAGCGTGGTACTCCTGAGTACAATATTGCACTTGGTGAGCGTCGTGCCCGTTCAGTTGCCGCCTATATGAAGAATCTTGGTGTGGACGTAAATCAGCTTTCCATCGTATCCTATGGCGAGGAGAAGCCGGTTGATCCGTCACATAACGAGGCGGCGTGGTCTCAGAACCGTCGTGCGGTGCTTAATTACTAGTGCTAGGTTATGATGTGAAAAAGGCGTACCTTTGGGCACGCCTTTTTTGCAGGAGTGTTTATGAAGAAAAAATTGATCTGTCTTGCTCTCTGCTCGGTGCTGTTCATTAACGTGGCCTCTGCAGATGATATCCAGTCACAGCTTGATGCTCAGCAGAGAACGATGCTTACGCTGCAGAACTCTATTTCGTCGCTGCAAAATGAGATTCAATCCTTAAACGGACAGTTGGAGGAACTGCGCCACGAACTTTCGACGGTTAAGACTGACAATGCAGCTTTAAAAGAATTGATGACCAAAAATGAGGACATCGCGGAAAAGAAAGAGTCTGGCGCGGAGGTTAGAAGTCAGAACGGTAAGACAGACGGGACTGATGCTCAGACTTCAGCAAAAGGTGAGAATGACCCGTCAGACTCCGGGCAGAAGACTGATGAAAAGCTTAAGGAAGTTACTCCTGATGCTAAGAGTGAATATGAAAAAGCCTATTCTCTTGTGGAGAAGAACGATCTCTCGGGTGCGGCAAAGGCTTTTGCGGACTATGTGGTCAAATATCCTGACAGCAAAATGACACCTAATGCATGGTACTGGCTTGGTCAGATCCAGTACAAACTCAAGGACTATGATGCTGCCCGTGCAAGTTTTCTGAATTCTGCCAGTTACAAGGACTCTCCAAAACGACCAGATTCACTGTACAAACTTGGGCTTATTACTCTGGCAAAAGGAGATAAGGATAAAGCTCGCCGCTATTTTGAAAAGGTGATTAAAACCTATCCTCAGGATACTTCGGCAAACATGGCTAAAAAGCAACTTGAAAAAAATAAATAAAGTACAAAAAAAGGGACATCTGTCCCTTTTCTCTGCCTGACGATGCTTTCTGTTAAAGCGATTTGAGGAAGGCTGCTATTTCATCATCCTGACAGTTCGGATAGAAAAGTTCAGCAAACTTAGGATCATCAATGGTCTTTTTGACAAAGTCCTTATCCAGTGACTTCAGAACCTCAAGCAGCGGACGATGTGTTACGGTTTTGACATGGTCGAGGATCTTTTTGTTGCTTCGTTCCGCTTCTGCTCTTTCAGGAGGATAGCCGCCACCGAACTCATTGATGAAGAGTTTTTCGAATATATAACGAAGATTCAGTTCTCCACCCCATCCGAAACCCAGGGCATATGGCAGAGAGATGGCGTTGCCGGCGTTGATCTGGGTGAAGAGATAGGCATCGGTCGGGTTCTCAATATGTCCGCACTGAACTCCAGGAAAGGCATTGGCTGCCAGGCAGGCGCCTTCTCCGGTACCGCAGCCTGTTACCACAAAATCGGCAGCTTTTGTATTCAAAAGGATGCTGGTAAGAAGTCCGTTCATAACATAGGTCAGGCAGCGCTGATCCTTTGCACTGTACATACCATAATTATAAACAGTATGACCGGCAACATGGGCGGTCTGCTCAAGTTCTCTAAAGATAACGGCATTCTTGTCAGCCTGAGAATTTTCAAGTACTAAAGCAATCTTCATAATATAAGAGCTGATGCTCCTCCTAAAACTTAACTGATTTTCTCGTCTCATTATAAACGAATAAACAAACGTTTGCGTGTAAAACTATTCAAAAAGTGATATGGGAGCGGGCAAAAGGAAAAACATAAAAAGTTGGAAGGTAAAACTGATAGTTATCGGTCTGCAGGTGCAACGTTAAATTTTTTTGAAAAAAGTACTTGCACTCAAAATGATTTTGCGTAAAATATGCACTCGTTGACTTAATTGTTAACACCAACCAAAGAGGTCGGGTCGCTAGCTCAGTCGGTAGAGCAGCGGACTTTTAATCCGTTGGTCGAGAGTTCGAATCTCTCGCGACCCACCAAATTGATTGCCGATTTTTAAGTTGGGTTGTTAGCTCAGTTGGTAGAGCAGCGGACTCTTAATCCGGTGGTCGCGGGTTCGATCCCCTCACAACCCACCAGTCAGGTTTGAATGGATGCTTAGCTCAGTTTGGTTAGAGCATCTGCCTTACAAGCAGAGGGTCATAAGTTCGAGTCTTATAGCATCCACCATCTAATGTTTCGAGTTCCGTAATAGTTGTTTCCATCGCAACTTAACCGTTTTTTTATTACAAGATTTCTGTACCGCTCTCGACTGTCGGTCACAAATTGCGAAGTTCAGCGACAATAGACTGATTTTGAAAGTTATGTCATCTTCATTGAATGAACTAACAGTGATAAACTTTATAACTGAATTCAAACACTGTTGTGATTTAAGGACCTGACATGCTAGCTAATAAGGTTAAAGACAACACCACTACCATCGGACTTGTAGAAAATTCCGGCATTCAGTTTTTAGATTATGAGTTTTCTGTTGACTGGGAAAACAGGCAAGATCCTCTCATCAAGAAGTTTGGTGAGGGTAGATTTGTGCAGGATACCAGCAGCGAATGGCATCTTGTGCGCCTTAAGATAGATGATGACGGTAAAGGTTATTCAAATCCCTTCGATCCGGAAATAAAGTATGACGATTCCTTTGGCTGTTTTCTGACCCTGAAGGTCAAGAATTCCGTAGAGTTGTACAACGGTGTTTGGTTCCCGATCCCTTATTACAGCGGGCATGACGGACCTTATAACTGGGCGCGCTGCCGCATAGTCAGGGTACCGTCTGAGGAGAACAACATCTCCACTTACCACGTCTGTATTGCCTTTGATACTTCCATTCAGTCTTCGACTGACTATGAGCACTACGGTCCGTCTGCCAAGAACGTGGGCAATGATATCTTCACTTATGGCGATGAGGCGGATCAGAACAAATTCCTGATTCTTGGAAAAGGCGGGCAGAGCTGGGTTAACGAATGGGTAAAGACGGTCTTTACGGATTTGGCTCCGCTGAAGATCCGTGCCTATCGTCAGCGCAGTGAACTTGAAAAAGCGGTAGACGAACGTAAGGAGTATGAAGCCCATTACCTCAATATGCTCTCCGTTATACAGCATTTCGTCAGTCCGAATGCGGTAAATCTCATCTCCTGCAGCGGAGAGATCAAGAAGTTCATCGATGTTGATCTGATTCTTGATATCGGTAATTCCAGATCATTCGGTCTTCTGTACGAAGAGGACAATGATGATGTCGATGATGATTTCAATGATACTAGAATACTGGAGATCCGTGATTTCAATGCTCCTGAAAACGTCTATCAGGGTGCTTTTGAAAGCAGGGTTGAATTCCAGTCTGCAAATTTTGACTATGATGGACATTCTGCCCGTTCAGGACGTCCTGATGCGTTTGTGTGGCCGTCTTTGGTCAGAGTTGGTGATGAAGCGTTAAGACTGTCAGCCAGCCGTATCGGCAATGAGGGCCGTACCGGACTGTCATCACCTAAGCGTTACCTGTGGCAGGATGAACCGTGTTCGATGGCCAACCAGTGGAATTTTAACCGTTCAAGTTATCAGATCCCTTATGAAGATCAGCAGACTGGAGAGATCCGCTATTTCAAAAAGGCCGCCCAGTCTGATGCACAGTCAGGACGTGTGTTTGCCCGTCCGGTCTGTGATTACATCACCGTTTCGGGTGATGCCATTTTTGCCGTAAAGGATGAGGATACAGATAAGAACATGGTTTCGCTGTTCTCAGGGAAATCCACCATGACCTTTATGATGATGGAGATCTTTCTGCAGGCAATGATGCAGATGAACAGTTATAACGCCAGATACACCGGGACAAATGCTTCAAGTCCGAGACGTCTGAAGGCTATTGTACTGACCACTCCTCCGTCGATGCCTGAACTTGAGCGTGAGGTGATGCGCAGCTGTGCCTATGAGGCTTTGGGTATTATCTGGAAATGCAGAGACTATGACCGCTCAGAGAGTGATAAGTTCCGGTTCATAAGCGGTTCTTTGGATATGCTTTTCCCAGTGCCGCATGTTGAAATGGCGTGGGATGAGGCGCAGGCCGATCAGATCCTGTATCTTTACAATGAAACACAGCATGTCTACAAAGGTAACTGCAAGGAGTTTCTTGAGGAACTGCGCCGTCCGGGGACAGAAAACCGCTTTGATGAGGTCAAAGAGGAGGATGATGAGGGGGACGGCAGGACCAGGCATCCTCTGGTCAGCGGTCGTATCGCCTCAATTGATATCGGCGGCGGTACCACCGATCTGGTTATTTCCGATTATTCATTCCCTGCTGATGAAACCAGTCTGAGTGCTGATATCAGACCTCGCGAGATTCTGCGTGAAGGGTTTAAGGTTGCAGGTGATGACATCATGCTTGATATCATTCACCAGCGAATTACCAACCCGCTTAAGGAATATCTCAGAGCCGGTGAGAATGCGATTGAGGCTGAGAAGCACTTTATCAACCTGTTCAGGATGAGCAATGACAGTCAGACCAAGATTCTGATTCAGCAGTCCGTACAGCAGCTCTTCCTGAAGATCGGTTACAGAATCATGTCGCTGCTTGAAAACGTTGATAAACTGCCGCGCGGCACGGTTTCCTGCGAGGTTAAGGGAACGCTTGCCCAGTTCATCAGGGACGAGATGAGCTGTCGCAAGGAACTGATGAAGGAAAACAGAGAACCCTACAGTATGCCTGACGAGCAGGTTCTTGCCTATCTGAACAACAGTGCAGACGGTATCGGTCGCTATATGCCAGACGGGGATATACTGAACTTTGAGATCTGTTTTGATATTTTTGAACTTAACCGTCAGTTTACAAACGGTGAGAATATCTCCATCAAAACTCCGCTTGATCGTCTGGCAACCATTATTGAGATCTATCAGTGTGATGTCCTGCTGCTGACCGGCAGACCGTCGAAGATCCCAGGTTTGAGAGCGCATCTGCTGCAGAGACTTTCTCTACCTGCCAAACGTCAGATTGCTCTTTATGATTACCGCTTTGAGAAATATCCTCTAACAGGCTACGGCAACAAGATAGGTGATCCTAAATCGACCGTGGCGGTAGGCGCGCTGCTGGCCTATAAACGTAAATCCAGTCACCGCATGGCCAATTTCCATTTCCGTCCGATTCTGCAGCCGGTGCCGAGTCCGGTACGTTTCTTCGGTTCTATCGATAATGCCAAGATCATGAAGGATGAAAATGTGCGCTACCGGTTCTTCACACAGGGTGAACTTGATCTCAGAAACGGCAGGAGACCTAATCAGGAAAACTGTTTTGAAATGGTGATGGATACCACCAACCTTGAGAATATCAATCGCGGCAGAACCGGTCATCAGAACAACCGCGAGTTCAAGGCTGTTCTGTCTCATTACATGGGCTACAGACAATTTGACAATGAGCAGTTCCCGGCTACGATGACCTATGTCATCGAATCGATACGGGACGTTGAGGATCTGACCGCAGTGAAAAAGGCTGCCGCCCTTTCGTTCAAGGATGAGAATGATGACGACTGTACCAGTATTATCAGGGGCTTTACCAATCCTGAAGCCAGACAAATCCTTACAGAGGCCGAAAAGACCTACCGTGAGAAAAATCAGGCTGTATCTGGTGACGAGGAACTAGTCACTTTGAAAACAGATCTTGAGAACACTCTCAGAACCAGTGCTGCAGAGCAGGCTGAAGAGGAGTTCAAGAATCAGAAGACCGGCTTTTTAGGGGTTATAAGCGGAGCAACCAGGAAACTTAAAGAGCAGAAACTCGTCAGGCAGAATGAGATCTATGAGGAGCGGTATCAGACTGAGGTTGCCGATGTTGTGGCAGACAAGGAGAGATCGCTCAAACGCAGCATAAAACGTGAGTTTATCAAGAGTGTCACCGAGGCCATCAGCAAGAATCTCGTCTATGTACGCAACAACAACCAGCGCAGTCTTAATGAACTGAAGGTTCTGACAGATGAGGAACGTGCCCGCTTTACCATTGAAATTGAACTTAAGACTGATTATCCGGCAAGATACCGCTATCTGAAAGAAGAAATCGGTCAGCAAAAACTGCCTCAGGTTGCCTCCTTTGAACTGGTGGTCTTTGAGGATGTCAAGGGTGGAAGGGATTTCCGCAGTTTTGTCAGGATGAAACTGAAGACCTCGGCTTATGAAAGCTACTGGCTCGATACAGGTGCGATTGCAGATTAAGGAGTCTTACAATGCAGAATAATTTTAACCTGGCCTCTGCAGCCGCAGAAAATGCTATCACCTGGGTAGAGAGAAATGCAGAGAATGAGGGTGAACTTGCCAGGATTAAGGATTCTCTCGTAACCAGACTGTGCAGAGTATATAACCAGTCACAGGCCGCATACGAGGTCCTGCCTTTTCGTACCACTATCGGTGTTTTCGGTGCCTCACAGGCAGGAAAGAGTTATCTGGTGTCCAATCTTGCTGCAACAGGCGGACAGCTCAACGCCAACTGGGACGGCAAGGATATTTCGTTCCTGAAACACGTTAATCCTCAGGGCGGTGATAATGAAGCAACCGGTGTGGTGACACGCTTTACGCACCGTAAGGATTCGGGGATCCCTCATTATCCTATTGAAGTCAGAGTCTTCAAGGAAGTGGAACTGGTGATGCTGCTGGTCAATTCCTTCTTCAGAGACTTTTCTATGACCTCGGACACCATTCCTCTGGTGAATGCTGAATTTGAGCGTGAAAAACTGCAGGAGCATTTTGCAAAGTGTGCCGCTTTTAAGGCTAAGGATCAGGTCAATCTTTCGGCAGCGGACGTGGTTCTGCTGGCTGATTATGTCAAGCAGCATGCTAGCGGTGATCTGATAAACATGGATGCGGACTGTGAGTTCTGGTGTCAGATGCGCACTCTTGCTCCGACTCTTGATGTTCACGGTCGTGCCCAGCTGTTCTCCATTCTGTGGGGAAAACTTAAGGTCTTTACCTTTATGTTTGAGCGCATAGCTCTCGAACTTGAGAAACTTAAAGGGGTACAGAAGGTATATGCACCTCTTGAGGCATTTGTGGAACCTGACAGTGACAAAGGGGAACTCTGTCAGCGCCGTGGCGGACCCATTAATGCAATTTCTGCACTGTCCCATCTGTTTGATGATACCAGAACGCTAAAGGTCAGTCTTGATGACAAAGCCGAATCGATAGTGGAGATGAATTTCTCCTGCTTTGCTGCCGCTACCCTCGAGATTCTCTTCCCGCTGACCTCAAAAAGCGCAGTTGATGATTTTGATGTTCTCGACTTCCCGGGGGCTCGCGGCAGAAGAAAGGATCGCATTGTCGATTTCCGCGATGATGAACAGAAATGTAGTGGTGACAGTCCGACCAAGTATATGATAGAGAACGGTTCGGAGTTTATCCGTCGCGGTAAGGTTGCCTACCTTTTTGAACGTTACAATACCCGCCGCGAAATGGATGTGCTGCTCTTCTGCATCAATGCTTCGGCACAGCTTGAGGTTTCCGGTCTGGTGGAAATTCTCGATTCTTGGATAAGCGAGAATGTCGGTGCCAATCCGCAGCTGCGCTCGCAGGTTGAGAAGAATCCGATGATCGGTGTGCTGACCCGTTTTGATCAGGCTATTTCCAAACAGTTCACTACCATGGCCTCCACAACAGATCTCGGTGCAAAGATTATTCCGACGGTATTTGAGCACTTCAAGTCTCTGGACTGGCTGACCAACTGGACTCCCGGCAGGGCACTAAACCAGTTTTTTATGGTACGCCGCCCGAATATGGAGGGTAATGAGACCTGGCTTAATCTTGATGAAAACATGGTCGAGACAGGCTTTAACGAAAAGCATGTCGAGGATCTTGAACTCATCAAGAAAAATATCATGGCAGACAAGCTGTTTAAGGAACACATTTACGGCGGAGAGAATGCTCTTGATGCTGTACTTAAGCTCAATGACGGCGGAGTGAGTTATATTGCACAGTTTCTGTCTGAGAATTTCAGAGGGGAGAGCAGTGTCAAATCGCGTTTGCGCGACAATGTGAAGGGCGCAATTGATCAGGTGATAAACTCTCTGTCTGTATATGCGCAGAGGTCTGGCGATAAGGCTATGGCAAAGGCACGCGCAAGCACGCTGAAACTGTGTTCAAATCTGCTGCAGTGTGATTCTCTGGCTCATATCTTCTGTGATATCAGACGGATGATAGAACTCGATGATGAGGAACTGTATGATCTTTATATCAGTCATCATACTCCGGGCAACAATGCTGACCGCTTTGCCGATGAGGTGCTGATGAAGTGGAAGGCAAGTCTTGATGCTCTTGCCGGCGGTGATGCCTTTGCTGAACTGTTCTCACTGGTTTTCCGCTGCTGGCTAAGACAGAAACCTACTCTTACGGCCCGTGATAATGCCAAAGATGAGTTTTCATTCTTCTATGACGAAAGCAAAGGTGCTTTTATTGATGATGAAGCGGAACTGAAAAGTCGCTTTTCAGATCTTATGACGCAATATACCAAGGGGCTTTATCAGATTGCCTATTCAAGGGGAGCTGATCTGAGAGGTAGACTGGTCGAATGCCTGAATCCTCAGGAGAGACTTGGGCTTACGGCAGAGAAGATCGGTCGCGGTCAGGTTCTGAGAGTGCAGAGAGTGATGTCTGATTTCAATACCATCCTTGGTGGTGCCGACAGTAACGGAGAATATGAGAATCTCTTCGAGCGCGGTTCTGTAAGACCTGCCTTCAGGGAAATTTTTTCCGTTTCCTATGGACATCCAAAGATCACGGAAGAAATTTTTGACAAGTCTTTTTTGCATTATGAGCATGATTATTTTTCAACTTTTATCTTCCGTCTGGTAACCGGTCAGAACGAGAGTCAGGGCAACGGACTGAATATCAGTGCTGCCGAGAATCGTATCCTGTGTGAGATTCTTGATAATTTTGAGGCTGGTGAGGCTGCTGAATAAATGCATAGACAATTAAAAGCTACGGTCTGCTATGTAGATTACGGTGAGTCTAAACTTAACATCAAAGATGCCCTTGCGGTTATTGAGGGCTGGGAGCGGGGATTCTATCTTTGTGTGTTCAGAAACGATCCGAACGCGCAGAATTCCCTTGTTACTGACTGGCCTGTTTCTGAGGATGGGCAGGCATATGCCTATATTGCTCCTAACAGACTAATCTCTGAGGTCAACGGCAGTTTAAGCGTTTATCTTGACGAGGATTTAAACGATCCCCTGGCAAAGGATGCCTCGGCTTTTTACAACTTTTCTATCCGCACTGAAAACAGTGAGGATGCCCCTGTTTACAACGGAGAGATTGCGGTGGTGACAGGAGCAAACGGCGAGCGCTACCTACTGCCGTCTACCTCCAGAAGAAAAAAAGTCTCACCAGACAGCAGACCTCAGGAGACGAAGAGCGAGACAGTGACTCAGGCGCCGAGTGCTCCTGCTGCGCCTTCCGCACCTTCCCGCAAAGCAACCGGTGGACTGACCAAAATCCTTGCATTTGCCGCAGGTATCCTGCTTTTACTGGCCATGCTCTTTGCTCTGTGGCAGTTTGTGCTCAAACCTCTTCTCGGATCTTTCCTCGGCGGATCTCCTGTCGCTGAGCAGACCGCTCCGGTTCAGAATGAAGAAGAGAAGGAAGAGGATAAAACTGATAATAAAGACGAGACTGAAGCAAAGGAAGACACTGATGAAGCCCTGGCAGATAATACTGCGGGTGCTGATGAGAATAATCTGGAGGCATCTGAGCAGACGTCTGCTCCTGAACAGAATGCCAGTGCGGAGAGTACCGCTGCCGGTGATCCTCTGACAACGCATCCTTGTGATATCAAAAGCAGTCCTGATGATAAGGTCCTGCTTGATGCCTGCGTCAGAAGTAAACCGCAGGATAGCGTTATTTATAAACTTGGACAGGATGCGCTTGCACAAAATCGCTGCGATCTTGCCAAGCGTATCTTTACCAGTGTCGGGCGAGGCGGCAATAAGGATGCTGCCTTAATGCTGGGAAAACTTTTTGATCCTAATGAGAGTTCCGTTTCGAGCAACTGTTTTGCAAAGGACAGCTGGAGTGCTGTCTACTGGTATGAGAAGGCCAGAGATGCCGGAGAGGCAGTTGAATCCGAGAAGGCTTTGGAGAATCTGAAAAATGCCAAGTAGTAAATGCATAAAATCAGTCCTGATGATGACTCTTCTGGCTGTCACTGCAGTACAGGGGGCTGAAAAACCTTTGCTTATGGAAGGCAAGACTTCTCTATACCAGAAAGTTCTTTCCACTCCGTCGTGCGTGCTCAGAAAAGATCCCGCTGCTAAGGACGGCAGTGCTGTGCCCGCTTTTTCCAGATTTTATGTCTATAAGAGAGACGGTCGGAATCTGCAGGTAGGTCCTGATACCACCGGCAAGATTTCAGGCTGGCTTGATGGCTCGTGTGCTGTTGAATGGAAAATGCAGACTGCTCTGATGTTCACTAATCCAGCTGGTCGTGACAGAGCTCTGATCTTTGATGGCAAAGATGCTCTTGATGAACTGGTGAAAGCTAAAGATCCAAGGTCAAATGTGCAGTCTCTCAATGACTCTCTGTCTGCCAAAAAGAGTGCTCCACATGTTCTGTCACAGGAACCTGACAGGTATATCGATTACCGCAGACAGTTCTATCTGCTGCCAATCCTTGATGCAGAGGAGACCATGTTTGACGACGGCAATTATACCCGTGAACTTAAGATAGCCTCCATAACCGCACTTGATGATAAGAAAAAAACAGATCAGGGCAGTGAGACCTCGGCTATCAAACAGTTCAAGGCGGCCATCGTTTTCGTGATTGATTCCTCTATCTCGATGCAGCCTTATATCGACAGGACGAAGAAGGCTATCGAGACCATCTATAAGCGTCTTGAAAAAGAGCATCTTGAGGACAGAGTCCAGTTTGGTCTCGTATCTTTCCGTTCAAATATTAAGGCTGTGCCGGGACTTGAATATACCTCCAGAATATTCGTCAATCCCGGTGATGCCAACAGCAGTAAGGAGTTTGCCGAGAAACTCAAAGACCTAAAGCAGGCCAACGTTTCAAGTGCTCTCTTTGATGAGGATGCCTACAGTGGTATCAATACTGCGCTTTCTGCTGTCAAATGGAATGAGTTTGGCGGGCGTTATGTGGTCCTGATGACAGACGCTGGAGCAATTGAGGGCAGCAATAAACTCTCGTCTACCAAACTTGATTCAAAAGAACTGCGTGCCGAGGCTGCTCATCAGGGTGTTGCTCTGTATGCTCTGCATCTTCTGACAGAATCGGGAAAGAGAAACAGGAATCACGACAAGGCCAAGGCTCAGTATCAGGATCTGACTTTTAACGATGTGCTGCAGAAATCTCTATATTATCCGGTTGACGCTGGCGAGGTAAGTTCTTTTGGTAATATGGTTGACCAGCTGGCCAATTCTATTACCAATCAGGTCAAACTGGCCTCTGAAGGAAAGTTAGGAGCCGGGTCAGCAGTGGCTGTCGCTGAGAATTCAGCAAAAGAGCAGGATTCTCTTGATGAGGATACCAGACTTTTAGGTTACGCCATGCAGCTGTCGTATCTCGGAACAGTGACCGGTACCAAGGCGCCTGATTTTATTGAAGGCTGGATAAGTGATCGCGATCTGGTTGCTCACAATAAACCTGTAGCCGAGCCGGTTGTGCTGCTTACCAAACTGCAGCTCTCCGATCTTAAGGAACTGACCCGTCATATTCTTGATTCGGCAAATCAGGGTATTTTAAATCCTGAGGATATGTTCTCTCAGCTACGTTCTCTTGCGGTCAGCATGGGACGTGATCCGGCCAGTATGCAGGATGGAACAAGTCTTAAAATTTCCAGTATGGGACTCCTTGGCGAATATCTTGATGGACTTCCTTACAAAAGCCGTCTGCAGGATCTTGATGAGGAAACCTGGAGCAGCATGGGACCTGATGAGCAGAACCAGACTATTGAAGATCTGGAAAACAAACTGACTTATTATCAGAAGTGTAATGATGATACGGACAGGTGGGTTAATTTGATTCCAGGCGCAGATTCATCTGAAGCAGTTTATCCGGTGAAACTGGAGCTTTTGCCTTGAGTGTCACGATTCTTAAGATACGTAATCTGAGTTATACCTATCGGGGCAGAAATTCAGATGGACTTAAGGTTACACTGCGCTCTATGCGTCTTTGTGCGGGAGACGTCAAGGCTTTGACCGGTGTTTCAGGTAGCGGCAAATCCACCTTGCTTGAGTGCATAGGGCTGATTCGTGAAGGTTTTAACGCAGATGAGTTCATTATTGATGATACGGATATTCAGACGCAGAATGCTGCGGCTCTGGCCGGTGTGCGTGCCGCAAAACTGGGCTTTATGCCACAGTCAGGAGGTCTGCTTCCGTTTCTGACTGTCAGGGGCAATATTTCACTGCAGATGAAACTGGGAAGACGTTACAACAGCGCGTGTCCACCGATGGATAAACTCTGGGAGGAACTTTTAGAAGTCCTCAGAACGCTGGAGATTGACAGTCTTTTGGACAGATATCCGCAGGAACTGTCCATTGGTCAGCGGCAGAGGGCCGTTTTCTGCAAGGCCATTGCTCATCAGCCTAAACTGGTGCTTATTGATGAACCGACGTCTGCTCTTGATCCACTGCATGCGCAGAAACTTTTTGCCGCAATTGCCGCAATTGCGGCGCGACTTAAGGTTTCGGTCCTGACTGTAACGCACGATCTTCATCTTGTCGAGAAACTTGGTATTGTATCCTGCGCTTATCAGCAGGCACAGAGCAGCGCCTCTCACAGTATCTTTGCGGAGGCGTTATGATTTTCAAACTTGCGCTGCAGGATCTGTGGCATGACAGACTGATGAGTCTGTGTCTGACCTCGGCAATGGTGGCAGTCCTGGCTCCTCTGCTCCTGCTCTTTTCCTTACGCTACGGCATTCTGCATACTCTGGACAGTAATTTGCGCGATAATCCTCTGAATCTTGAACTGAGAATGATGCAGGGCTATAACCTTGATGAGGATTTTTTTACCTCGCTACGTCATGATCCTCATGTGGGCTTTGTCGTTGAGATGACCAGAGCGCTCAGCGTGACTGCTGATATCGGTTTCAACGGCAAAGCAAGAACCATGATTGAAACTATTCCCACTGCAGAGGGCGATCCTATCGCAAGACTGTCCGGTGTGGCAAAGTCACCTGCTGATGACGAGATCCTGCTGACGGCATCTCTGGCCCGGGAACTTGGCGCGGGAGTGGGGGATACTGTCAGGGTGGTGATAAACCGTATAAAGGACGGGAACAGGGAAAACGGCAGTGAAAAATTCCGCATTCTCGGGATCATAGATGAACTATATAATTCCAGAAACTGTATTTACCTCAATCTGAATGCCGTCGCTGCTATGGAAGACTTCCGTGACGGATTCAATCCTGCCATCTTCTCGGACGGCTCAAATCCAAACAGTCAGAGAACCCATTTTGCCAAGGCCCGTCTTTATGCTAAAAGCATTGATGATGTTGAGCCGCTGTCTGTAAGACTAAGAGCCTCCTACAATATTTCCGATTCGCTGATGGCTATTGAGAATGTCAGATCTATAGGAAGGGTGCTTTCCTTTGTTTTCTATACAATTGCCGTAACCTCCGTGATAGGCGGGATTATCGCCAGCGGCGGACTGCTTGTCAGCAATCTCGGCCGAAAGGAAGGATCTTTTGCTATGCTGCAACTGATGGGTTGCAGGCGATCTGATGTGACAAGACTTGTTGTCTATGAGGCACTGCTGCTGTCTGCTCTTGCCTATGTATGTGCCTTGGGCCTGTTTTATGGTGGACAGAGTGTTTTTAATCTGTATTTTAGTAACTTACTAAAGGGTCAGGCCGTGGTTTCCACTCTGACCGGTGAGCACGTTGCCGTGGCGTTCCTGATAACTGCAGCAACCTCGCTGTGTATTTCCCTGGTCTGTGCAAAGTTCCGCCTGTCTGGAGTTACCGTGGCCACCGCCATGAGGGAGATAAGATGAGATTATTGACATTTGCCGCCCTGAGTATGGCCGTCTGTATAACATCAGCCCGGGCAATAAGTGATGACCCCTTCAATCCTGCGCCTTTGGACGGAGACGTGATTGTCTCGATGCCATGCGATTTCAAGATGGTTTTCAGAAAGGTCTATACCTCGCCTGAGGATGAAAAACTCAAAGACAAAAGGTTTGAGGCCGGAGGAGAGCAGAGCAAAAGTCCAATGGCGCAGAATCCCCGCGAGTATTATGTTCAGGGTGGCTTTCATGATAAGGGCGGTTTTTATTACCTGATGTCAAAGTATGAACTGTCGCAACTGCAGTACGAAGCGCTGACGGCGGATAAATGTCCTGATGCGGGAAGCAAAAAACTGCATCTTCCGGTTACAAATGTATCCTGGTTTGAAATGGTGGAAGCGGGCAGACGTTATTCAAATTTTCTGCAGAAGGCTAAGGACACTCCTAACGTGGACGGTACTCCTGCTTATGCCAGACTGCCGACCGATAATGAATGGGAATTTGCAGAGCGTGGCGGACTTGAGGTTTCGCCGTCGGAATTTGAAAGCAGTCTGCCTCCCGTGGCAGTACAGTCACTGCGTGATTATGCCTGGTTCCAGGGAAGTCAGAGTGCTAACGGAAGACTGCAGCTGCCGGGCAGACTAAAACCGAATGAACTGGGTATTTTTGACATGCTCGGTAATGCTCAGGAAATGATATTTGAGCCGTTCCGAGCTACCAGAACCGGACGTCTGCACGGACAGAGCGGCGGCTATATTCTGCGTGGCGGTGGTATCAATACCATAGCAGAGGATATGAGTTCTTCAACCAGGGTGGAACGTCCGTACTTTACCAAGGGCGTGGAGAACAAATCCAAGGATGCAGGAGGGCGTTTCGTCCTCGCCGTCCCGGTGGCTTCCTCTTCTGATGATGTCAGAGTCCTGAATGAGAAAGTAAGACAGCTTGGTACTGAGGATAATACCGGCAAAGCCGGTGGAGAATCCAACCTTGATACAGTTGCCATGCTTGATACTCTCATCAGACAGAACAATGAGGCAAAGCAGGTTCTGCTTGATGAGAAAAAGGATCTGCAGACAGCCAACGATTTTCTGCAGAAACAGAATGAAGATTTAAGTTCTAAGCTTGGCAAGCTCAGAGAGCAGCTTGTCACGGTGAATGCGGAGCGCGACAGTATGCGTGATGTGGCTGTTGTCGCCAATATTCATATTGGTACCTTCCTGTGCAACTCTCTTGCCGATGAACAGGCACAGTACAATTATCTTAAGGGGATAACCGTCAAACTTGAGGAGCGGTGCAAGGAAAACGAGAGATTCTGCCAGTCATACGAAAACAATAAAAAGAGTCTAAAAGGCAGTGAAGCTCATCTGAAGAATCTGTCCCGCTATTACGGAGATAATCTTGCCGAAGCGGTTTCAACCTATGACTTAAGTCTGTTTGCCAAACTTAACAGAGTTGCCATTCAGGGACAGGGAAAGCTCTATAATAAATTTACTGAACTGTATCAGAATCACCTTCGGGAATATAAGCAAAACGAGAAGAATACCGAGAAGAATGCTGAAAAATGGATAAGTCAGTGTCATGCCGTTCTGAGCGGAGATAACAAATGATCAGAATTTTACGTCTCCAGAAAAAAGATCTTACAGCTGATGCCCTGTCTTATGCGCAACATAGCAGACTGTGGCGGGAAGAGCTGACGGGATCTGTTGAGGATAAGGCAGTTTTATCACTGTCCTATGCTGAGATTGACGGTGAATATGTCAACTATTACACCGATCTTGAAGGTTCTGTTGAAGAACCGAGGGAAGATCAGCTGCCGTCTGATTTAAGACTGCGGGCAGATTCAATAAAAAAGAGTTTTAACGATTTTCTTGATTCGAAGGGGAAACTCAACAACAATGCACTTGAGGCACACAAGTCAGAGTTTGTAAGACTTCTTGATGATTCACGCATCTTTATCATCGGTTCTACCAATCCCGTCATCGTACCTGCTCAGACCAGAGCAATGGCAGTGCACAGAGCACAGACTATAAAAGCTGCCAAAGCGGCTGAAAAAAATGGCGGCTGTCTTGTACCGTTTTTTATCATGCTCCTTATACTGTTGCTCATTCTCGGCTCTTTGTGGTGGTTTTTCCTGAAGCCATGGCCGCAGGAGGGATCGTTTAAGGAAAGGATCAATGATCTTTTAAACAGCTGGGGTTTTAATTCTCTGTTCAGACTGGACACTTCAGCACAGCAGGAGACTCTTGCGGTCATTCAGCAGCGGGTCGATGAAATGCTGGCGCAGAAGGAACAGGAGGAGCAGCTTCTTGCCGAAGAGGAGAGACTTAAAAAGGAGAAAATGGAGGAGGAACGTCTCAAGGAACTTGAAGCGGCACGACTTGCTGAAGAGGAGGCCCGCAAAAAGGCAGAAGAGGCCCGTCTTCTGGAAGAGGAAGCACGCAAGAAGGCCGAAGAGGAAGCAGAAAAACTTAGAGCGGAAGCTGAAGCTGCGAAAATAAAGGCTGAAGAAGAGAGAAAAAAGGCAGAAGAGGCTGCGGCAAATGCCCGTCAGAACAAACCGTCCGCGCAGCAGAATACGATTACACCACAGCAGAATGATAGTACCCAGTCTGCAGGTGGGAACAAAACTCTGCCAAAATGTACCACCCTTAAGAAAGAGGGCAAACTTCCACAGATGGTTGTGGCTTTTGATGGCTCTGAATCAATGCTGATTGAAGATGTCAGAACCTCTTCAGGAAGAGGCAGCAGACTTGATGTTGCGACTGGTGCTGCGAACAATATGATCCGCAGCATTGACAGAAATGTCGATATCGGCTTTGTGGAGATTAACGGCTGTTCTGCGGCAAAAAACCACGGCTTTTTCGGGGGTGGTAACCGCTCTGCACTGGTAAGCAGAATAAACTCCATAAATCCAAGAAGATATGACGGTATGACGCCGCTTGTGGATGGTCTTAATAAAATGGCGGATATGGTTGACGGTGTTAATGCAGATGCCGTGGGAGTTCTGATCTCCGATGGTGAGGACACCTGTCCGTTTACCCACGCAATTGATGTCTGTCAGCTGGCAGCCAGAATTCATGCACGCAAGCCTAGACTCAAGATCCACACCATTCTTATCGGAGACGGAGCCGGCAAGGCCGCCTGCGTAGCAAAAATAACCGGAGGAAAGGTATTCTCACCTAATAATGCCTCTGAGATAAACGCCCAGCTCAAAGCTGCCGGCAGTGAAATGAAACAGGTTTGTAAGGAGTAGCAGGAGTTTTTATGCGCACAGCTCAGTTAAACAGTGGCAGCTTTAAAAAGTATACTGCCATAGGACTGGATGGCAGTCCGGTCTGGCATAATGCGGAAGCCTTTCGCAGTGCTCTGGCACGTGATCCTAAAGTAGGCGTGAAATACGCAAATTTTCTTGCAGAGCCTAAATTCAATGAAAGTAATGACCGGGTTGACTGGTATATTCCTTTTGAATCAACAAGATCTGACGGTCAGTACTCAATCATCAGCTGGAACAGTGCCAGTCCTGCTGAAAAACGTGCAGCCCTTGTCAAACTGAATGAATTTGAAGAGAAGATGTCAGATTTCGGACTGGATATCCAGGCCAGAGCACTGACCGGTGATTCCAAACTTTTTGCCCATTTCCTGACCGGTGCCGGTGGCGGGGATGAACTTCCGGCAATACGTTTCCCGGATGAAAGTTGTATTTTTATCGTGGACGGGCAACCGGTGATAACTTTCTGGGGCTTTATAAAGGCCGGCAGCAAACCATCAGGATCGCCTTTTGCCTCATTAAGATCGAGTGCTGCGGGAACAACCGGATCCGCGACAAAGGCAAACAAGAGCAGGAAGGGCGGTTTCAGTCTGTGGTTCTGGCTCCTGCCTCTTCTTTTTCTTCTGCTGCTGTTTCTGGGCTATCTGTTGTGGCATTTCCTCAAAGCACCAGGATTCCCTTTCGGTTCGGTCATGCCGGATTTTGGAAATCTTTCTTTGGATCCTGTGCCGTCACTGCTTGCTGACGGGAAGGAACGACAGGAACTGCAGAGGGAAATCGACAGACTGTACGGCACTGAGCAGAACAGGGATGGCAGTGTTGTCATTGATGTACCTGAGAACAATGCAGGGATCAGAACTGATGTCAGAACTGATCTTAATTTTAGGGGCACGGACGGAACAGCTGCAGTTCCAGGCGAGACTGATCTTAATCTTCAGGATCCTGACACAGCAGTTACAGTCCCCGCAGCAGAGGGAACAGTCCCTGACGGTACAGTAACTGATGGAACGGTAACCGATGGAACGGTAACTGATGGAACAACCCCTCAGATACAGACAGATCCTATAGTTCCTACTGATAAAACCGAAAGGAACGAGTCGTTAGACGGTGGTGACGTTCCTGCTGAGGTTAATCCTGAAACCTCCGAGGCGGTCAATAATGATCCGGCAGTTGCTGCGGATAGCAATGCACAGAATAATGAAACAGCAGTTCCTCCTGTACCTGATACCAAAGATGAGAGTCAGACTGTGACCCCTGATGGTGCTAAAACTGATGAGGCAGTCCAGAACCAAGGTAGCGACGCATCTGATGCCAATGCCGGGACAGCAACTGAAAAGCCGCTTGAACTTACTGATCAGGATGTAAACAACAAGAACCTTAATATCATCGACGGCAAGTGGTCGTCACGTTCGGGACTTATTGACTCGCAGACAGGTAAACCTGTCAATGTACAGTATGATTTTAAGGATGGTAAGGGCACTGCAACGGTAACCCGCAGTGATGGCACCAAATGTGTTGGACAGACATCAGGAAAATTCAATAACGGAGCTCTGGAGATTGACGGTGCCGCTGAGGCAAAGTGCGCTGACGGTAAAGGTTATGCCTTACCAAAGATTATCTGCAAGAATGAGAACGGAAAAACCAAGTGTCAGGGGGCGTATTCAGATAATAGTCGCTTAAACATGGAACTGTTCAAGTAAAACTTGATGGATAATTTTATGAAAGACAAAATAAAAACAAAAACAAAGATTCTTTCTCTGGTCTGCGGGATGGTTTTCCTGAGTACAGGATGTGCCTCTTCTTCAGGGGGAGAGGTAGATCCGCTGATTGCCAATGATGAGGCAAGTTTCTTTTCTGAGTCAGGTGGTATAGCCTGCGCTACAGGAGCATTTTTAGGTGCGCTGGCGGGCGCTCTTATCTGTAATGATGATAACCGTGCAGCCTGTATGGTTGGCGGAGCCGCTGGCGGTTGCGGTCTTGCCATGGTAGGAAACTATACCTTAGATTCGATAAGAGCCAATTATCACAACACCGAGGACAGACTCAATGCTGAAACAGCCGAGGTAGCCTCAAGCAATGAGAAGCTGTCCTTCTTTGTTGACCGCTCCAAGCAGCTGCTGAATAAAGAAAAGTCAGAACTTGCCAATATGGAGAAGCAGCTTGCTCAGGGGAAGATAACCAGGGACAAGCTTGTAAAAAAGTCAAAGTCCATGGAAGAGAATATTGCTTACCTGAAAAAACAGGAACGCGGTGCTAAGGAGGCTCTTGCCTCCTACATGAAGAATCGCAATGAACTTATATCGGACAGCAACGGTCGTATCAGAAATGAAAGCAATCTTTCCGCACAGGAGAAGCAGAATCTTGCCAGACTTGATCAGGAGATAACCAAACTGAGGAGCCAGATTGATGATCTTAACTCCACAACAAATGAGCTTTCCATGGTTTATTCTCAGTATTCTGAAGGAAGCAATTCATGATGAAAAATAAGAAAATTGTACTGCTGTTTCTGGCAGCAGTTTGTTTAAGCGGTTGCACCATGTCACCTGAGGAGTGCGATCCGTCAAACAGAAATGCAGGTTTTCTCGATAAGTTCGGCTGCACGGTGTCAGGCTCATACAGTGCTAGGGTGGAGCAGAAACAGAACAAATTAAACGAACTCAAGGAAGAAAACGCCAGGCTGGTGGCTTTAAAAGCGACAATCGACAATGAGTATGCTCTAGTCAGCGGCAGCAAGCAGGAGCGTATGGCTCAGCTTGATAAACTGTCATCTGAGCTCAATAAGGTCAGGTCAGATATAAACAGGAAGAATGCTATGACAGACAGTCTGAAGAAAAAACTTGATGATCTGGACAGACAGCTTGAGGAAATGAAGAAAGGCGGAGATGAGGATATCCTCATCAAAAAACAGGCTGAATACGATAAGCTTAAGAAAGAATACGAGGAACTTCTTGAGGTCACCTCTGGAAGTTAATAAGTCACCAGTCCATCAGGTGATAAGGTTTGTCATATTTCTGTGGGGAGAATGTCTCCCATTTCAGATTCATTGGTATTCCTCCTGACGGGGGGACTTTTTCTGATATCTTTCACTGCGTATTCTGCAGTCCCTGCCTGTTCCTGCGGCGATGAACTTTTCTGCTGCGTATATATCTTTTACGCTATTTCCCTTCTGAGATGTTCTGGGTTTTTGCAACCGTTTACGGAAAGTATGTTTTTTAAGAGTAGACGGCAAAGAAAATCAAAACAGATGCGTATATAACATTCTATATAACAAGATGTTAATCTGATAAGTGCAAAATTTTCAACAAAAACCCTTTAATTGTTTGATTTATGATAACGGTCAAAAAATTTCGAAAATTTGTCTTCAAACAGAGTGTAATATCACGTTTTTAAAATTAGATGTAGTTTGTATGGTAGGAATGTGTCTATCATTGTAACTGTTATGAAAAAGAGCAAACGATAACGATAAATCGTGTCTCTTGCAAAGAATATTAAACATATAGGAGTTATTATGAAGTTAGTAAAGACCCTGATGGCTGTTGGTTTAGGTGCTGCTATTGCCGCAGTATCAGTAGCTCAGGCTGCTGACAAGATCACCATTGGTTTTTCTCAGATCGGTGCCGAGTCAGAGTGGCGTACCGCAAACACCAATGATGTTAAGGCTGCTGCTGAGGCTCACAACATTGATCTGAAATTCTCCGATGCTCAGCAGAAACAGGAGAATCAGATTAAGGCCATCCGTACCTTCATTGCTCAGAAGGTTGATCTGATTGGTTTTGTACCTATCGTTGCCACAGGCTGGGATAACATTCTGCGTGAAGCAAAACGTGCCAAGATCCCTGTACTCATCATGGATCGTGATCTGACCGTATCCGATGATTCTCTGTATGTTGCCAAGATCGGAACTGACTCATACACCGAAGGTAAAAAGGTATTTGCCTGGCTTGATAACTATATCCAGACTAACAACATCAAACCACGTAACGGTGGCGACAAAATCAATATCGTAATTCTTGAAGGTACTGTAGGTTCATCAGCAGCGACCGGTCGTGCACACGGCTTTGATGATGCTCTGAAAGCTTCCCCAAACAAGGATAAATACAATATTCTAGCCTCACAGACCGGTGATTTCACCCGTCAGAAAGGTCAGGAAGTTATGGAGTCATTCTTAAAGTCAAATCGTGACGACATTGATGTACTGTTTGCCCACAATGATGATATGGCCTTAGGTGCAATTCAGGCTATTGAAGCTGCCGGTCTTAAACCATCTAAGGATATCGTGATCGTTTCTGTTGACGGTGTTAAGGGTATCTTCCAGGCCATGGTTGACGGCAAGGCTAACGCTACCGTTGAGTGCAATCCTCTGCAGGGCGATCTCTTCTTCACAACCGCTGAGAAGATCTTAAAGGGTGAGAAGGTACCAAAGAGCGTATTCGTAGAAGAGGGTGTCTACCAGGCTGATGAAGCCGCCAAGGTATTCCCAACACGTAAGTACTAATCGCTTGCTTATGTGAAACATACGCAAGATGGCCACTAATTGTGGCCATCTTCATTAAAAGGGGGGTATTGCTCCCGCTTTAAACCGACCCACACCTAATTTCGGAGGGCTTCATGGCCTCGGATAATGACAATTACATCCTGCAGATGAAACATATTGATATGTTCTTCCCGGGTGTTAAAGCGTTAAAGGATGTCTCTTTTAACCTAAAAAAAGGTGAAATCCATTCACTTATGGGTGAAAATGGTGCCGGCAAGTCAACTTTGGTTAAAGTATTGACTGGTGTGTACCAGAAAACCAACGGCCAAATTTCTTTTGACGGCAACATCATTGAACCTAAGACTCCTCTTGAGAGTCAGCAGATGGGAATCTCCACCGTATATCAGGAGGTTAACCTCTGTGCCAACCTGTCTGTGGCGGAAAATATCTATATTGGCAGAGAGCCTCGAGGTGCACTGGGCAACATCGACTGGAAGACAATGTCCAAAAATGCTTCAGTTCTGCTTAAAGAGAATCTGGGACTGGACATTGACGTCAACAAGACGTTAGGTTTCTATCCGGTGGCAATGCAGCAGATGATTGCTATCGCCCGTGCTATTGACACAAAATGCAAGATTCTCATTCTTGATGAACCGACCTCATCTTTGTCTGATAAAGAGACTGAGCGTCTGTTTGATATCATGAGATCGCTTAAAGCAAAAGGTATTTCAATCATCTTTATATCGCATTTCCTTGAGCAGATTTATACCATTTGCGATCGCATCACGATTCTGCGTGACGGTACGTATGTCGGTGAATACGAGATTAGGAATCTTGAGCGTATTGATCTCATTTCAAAGATGATGGGAAAAGAGATCAAGGAAAACGATATCGAGAGTAATCTTGACAAATCCAGACCACACGAAAACGTGTTTCTGGAAACCAGAAACATGACGGTTCCGGGCAAGGTGAAGAATCTTGATCTCAAGATCAGAGAAGGCGAGGTTATCGGTCTTGCCGGACTTTTAGGTTCCGGACGTACGGAGATTGCCGAAACTCTGTTCGGTGTACTGCAGAAGTCTTCTGGTTCCATAAACATTGACGGTACGGATATCAGAGTGAAGTGTCCTATGGACATGATGAATCAGAAAATTGCCTTCTGTCCTGAGGATCGAAAAGTACAGGGCATTATCGGTGATCTGTCGGTACGTGAGAATATTATTCTGGCGATGCAGGCTAAGGACGGCATGTTCAGGCATATGCCTCGCTCCAGGCAGAATGAACTTGCTGACTACTATATTGATCTGCTGAGAATAAAGGTATCTGACCGTGAACAACTTGTTTCCAATCTGTCAGGCGGCAATCAGCAGAAGGTGATTATCGCCAGATGGCTCGCAACACAACCTTCACTGCTGATTCTTGATGAACCGACCCGTGGTATCGACGTCGGTACCAAGTCGGAAATTGAAAATCTCGCAGTTACGCTGGCCAAAGAGAAGGGAATGTCGGTTATATTCATTTCAGGCGAACTGGCTGAGGAAGTCAGAACCTGTTCCCGTGTTCTGGTAATACGTGACCATGAAAAGGTTGCGGAGTTGTCAGAGGATGAAATATCCACAGCCCATATCATGCAGGCGATTGCCGGAGACTATCATGGACATGCTTAAGAAATTTACCCACAGCTCCCTGATGCTGCCGCTGACAGCATTGGCGTTGCTGTTACTGTTTAATGCGATATTCGTTGACGGTTTTTTCAAAATACAGGTTATGGAAAACGGTAACCTGTTTGGAAGACCTATCGATATTCTCTATCGCGCCAGTTCTCTTATCATTCTTGCACTGGGGATGACTTTTGTTATTGCTACCGCGGGAGTTGATATTTCCGTCGGTGCAGTCTGCGCTATTTCTGCAGCAAGCTGCTGTGTGCTGTTAGGCGGTGATATTTCAGGAGTTGCTCAACATCCTTTCTTTATCGCTATTCTGGCAGGACTTGGGGTTGGCATACTTGCAGGACTGTGGAACGGACTTCTGGTGGCCAAGTTCAAGATCCAGGCTATGGTTGCAACACTGATTCTGCTGACCGCAGGACGCGGTATTGCGCAGCTGCTTACAGATGGTCAGATTATTACCGTTTACTATAAACCTTTCAGTTATATCGGCGGTAATATTCCCGGGATCCCTCTGCCAACAGCGCTGCTGATTGCCGTGTGCATGGTGCTGCTGGTGATCATTCTGGACAAAAAGACCTCTATCGGTCTGATGGTTCAGTCTGTCGGTATCAATCAGACAGCTTCAAGATATGCAGGCATCAACGTCACTCTGGTACTGTTCTGTGTTTATATTTTCTCAGGATTCTGCGCCGGAACAGCAGGTCTTATTGAAGGCTCGTTCATTAAAGCTGCTGATGCCAATAACTGTGGTCTTAATATGGAAATGGATGCCATTCTGGCTGTAACACTGGGCGGAACACTGATGATTGGCGGACGCTATTATATTGGCGGAACTATTATCGGTGCGATAACCATTCAGACCCTGACTACCACCATGTATGCCGTTGGTGTTTCTTCAGATCGGTTGCCTGCGGTTAAGGCGATAGTGATTCTGCTCATCATTGTCTTCCAGTCACAGAAGTTTAAGCAGATGTACAGTAACTATAAGTTAAAACGAAAGGATCGCGCCTCAGGGCAGAAGGAGGCTGTAAATGCGTAAGTTCTTCAGTGATCTTGTGGCATCAAGATTCTTCCAGTTCTATGTAACATTAGTACTGTTCATAATTCTGTTCGGTATCGGCTCCCTGTCCTTTGACGGCTTTTTCAGCTGGCAGGTATTCCTGAATCTGTTTATTGACAATGCGCCGCTGATTATTGTCTGTGTCGGCATTACCTTTACGATTCTGTCAGGATTTGGCGGTATTGACCTGTCTGTTGGGGCGGTGGTTGCTCTGACCTGCATGTCGCTGGCCTGGCTTATGAGGGATACCTCTCTGCATCCTGTGGTCTGCATGGGACTGGTTCTGTTCATCGGCATAGCTGTAGGTACCTTAAATGGTTTTCTGGTGACCTTCTTTAAACTGCAGCCGTTTATCGTCACCTTGGGAACCATGTTCCTGTGCCGTGGTCTTACAGCCATGATTTCCCGTGATTCTGTGCCTATAGACAACGCCTTTTACGGTGAACTGGCCTTCTGGTCTTTACCTCTCGGTGACTGTTTCCTCTCGCTGGGTGCCATCATTGCACTGTCAGTTGTGGTCATTGCCTCACTGGTGCTTAAATTTACCTCGTTTGGTCGTGGTATCTATGCTGTGGGTGGTAATGAACAGTCAGCAAGACTGATGGGGCTTAAGGCAGATAAGCTGCGCTGGATCGCCTATATTATTTCCGGCTTCTGTGCGGCCTTAGGCGGTATCACCTATTCTTGGATTATGCTGTCTGGCTACACTCAGCACGGTCTTGGTATGGAAATGGATGCTATTGCCTCGTCCGTGATCGGTGGCACTCAGCTACTGGGCGGCGTGGCCTTCATTCCTGGCTGTCTGCTTGGTGTGATGATTCAGGGTTCTATTCTTACCATTATTTCATTTCAGGGTACTCTGTCGGCTTGGTGGACCAAGATTGTGGTCGGTATTCTGCTCTGTCTGTTTATTGTTATGCAGGCTCTTATCAATGAGCATAAGAACAAGCTTATGAATCTGCAGGCAGAAGAACAGGGTGGTGCCAAAAAGAAATAAGAGTGATGGCAAAACATGGACGGTTCTTTAGGAACCGGTGCAACTGATGGATATGTCCCCGCCAACTGACGGGGACATTTTTGATCTGCTCAGCATGGGCACTATCTATAGAAGATCCAACAGTGTGGATGATCATGCGGTTTTTAAGGCAGATTTTTTTTCTGCATAGCATCGTATAATAGTATTTCTGAGGGAAAAAGATATGAAGGGCTTATGCGATGGCTGAGTTTTTAAATTGCGGAAATGAGAGTTTTGAAAAAACATTACGTTCAGATTTTGTTGACAAATCTTTGCTGTTAAAAACTTTAAATGGTTTATTAAATACAGAGTTTCAATATATATGTCAGACCAGACCCCGCCGTTTCGGAAAATCCGTCAATGCCAAAATGATCAATGCCTATTACTCTAAAGGCGGTGATTCAAAAGAGCTGTTCTCTAAACTAAA
>JAGBLM010000001.1 GCA_017635415.1 Succinivibrio sp.
ACTTTCTGACCGCCTGCAAAAGCATCGTTACGCATGGCAAGACCTTTGTTGTAGATGAGCCTGCAACAGCCAAGAGACTGCTTTATTAAGTTCTGCTGTTCTTTGTTAGGGTACGCTCTAAACTTAACACCCTTGTTCATGCCAATACCTACGGTCTTGTTTTGAGTAAATTTGTCTTTCGTATATAGTATCATTTGTATAGATGTCAGTCATCTATTATCCACAAACGAAAAGGTGCGGGTTATCATCCTCACGGTTAAAACCGTGGTTTTTCACACCCGCGTGACTTATAAATACATTATTCCTCTAGATTCTGCATTAAAAGAAAATCCTTGAGCTTTATGTGTTTCACATTACTTGTTGAATAATCTATATCATCATTTGTAATCAGGATTTTTCTGTCAATCTGAGATAAGTTGTTAAAAGCAGACATTTCTCGTTCGTATGTCTTGTCATCAGCGACGCTGTATGCAACCTGAATAAAGTATCTGAAGTTTCCTTTCTGTGCTAAAAAATCAATTTCATGTCCTTTGTTATCATAAACACTAACTTCATACCCCATGTAGACAAGTTCGTTATAGACTGTGTTTTCAAGGTTATGAGTAAGATCATAGTGTTTGTTTAAGCATCTGATAGAATTTAGGGCTACATCGCAGTTATACAGTTTATGACTGCACGCTAAGACCTTTTTTGCTTTTGGAGAATAACGCTCGACCTGATCAATAATATAGGCCTCATCAAGGTAATAGATCCATTTCTGAACGGTATTACTTGTGCAGTGATTACCGTTACTCTTCATATAATCTGCTATAGATTTTGCAGAATATATCCGAGCATTTGAAATCAAAACAAAACTAGAAACTTTTTTGAAGTCAGAATGTTTTCTAATCTGGTATCTATTGATAATATCGTTTTCAACAATTGTACGATCAAGATCATTTAAGTAGATTCTTAACTCATCTTCTCCTTTAAATTCAAGGCGTTTGGGAAATCCTCCCCAAATTAGATAATCCGTTAAGGAGATTTCTCTATTCAATTCTTTTGCGTATTCTAGAACCTCCTTATACACAAAAGGTCTTATTCTAAAATCCACATATCTTCCTGATAATTCCTTTGTGAATTCTTTAGAAAGAAGTTTTGAATTTGAGCCTGTTATAAAAACAGAACAATCCCGTAATCTAAGAGTTTTACAAGCAAGCTGCCAGTCGACTATTTCCTGAATTTCGTCTAAAAAAACATAGCAGAATTCTGGTGTTCTGTTTTCTTCGACATAGTAAACAATATCCTGCCACTTTTGAATCTGCCCAGTTACAATACGATCTTCGAAATTTAGAAAGATTATATTTCGCGATGCTCCTGCAATTTCCTCTCTGATTTGTCTTAAAATTTCGGATTTACCGCATCTACGGACACCGGTAATGATTTTTATCAGGTCACTCTTAAAGAAAGCCCGGATCGGAGCAATGTATTTTTCTCTTTTGATCATACCTGCTTAACCTCTTTTGTTAAGTATGGTCTAGATTCGAACATATTTTATATACTATTGAGAATTTCTTTATAATATGTAAAAATTCTCAATAGTATTACTAATTTTTTCATAAAAATAATTAATTCTCAATATCTACAAAAAAACAAGGGATTTGTACCTGAGTTAATCCTGCCCTGCATCTGTCTACAGAGGCAAAAAACAGACACCTGACAATCAGACATCGTCAAGAATCTGGTTTGAGGAGAAAATAGTACCCAAGAGCAGAGGCAAAAGCCTCTGTACATCCCGGTACAGTTTGACGGGAGACTGAAGGTAAAAAAATTACCTGCGACTGTAAAGAAGTCCCTGGGCTACATTATCAGCGTTTTCCTTACTGGTAAGCGCTTCAAGAATTTCAAGGGCGAAATCTATGGCAAAGCCAGGTCCCTTTGCGGTGATAATCCTGCTCTGACTGTCGTGTTCAACTCCGTTGCCGGTGTAATTTCGGATCTCCATTTCGCAGCCAGGATATCCAGTGGCTTTTTCAGTAGTCAGAATACCGTGATGAGCTAGTACAAAGCCAGGTGCAGCACAGATTGCCGCAATGTATTTGCCTGCTTTCTGCTGGGTCTTTAACAGGGAGACCAGTTTTTCATTATCCCTGCAGTGAACAGTTCCCGGCATGCCTCCTGGTACAACGACCACGTCAAACTCTCCCTTGCAGTTGTCAATGGACAGGTCACAGCATACTGTGGTGCCGTGCGCCAGTGTAACCTGTCTGCTGCCATCTTGTGTCAGAGCGCATTTTATGACTCTAACGCCACCACGGCTGAGCACGTCAGCAGGTGCCGTGATTTCAAGATCTTCGCTTCCGTTGGCATATATAAGTAAAGCAGTTGGCATAGTGTATCTCCTTGTGTCTGTAATCAGATGCTAAGTTCTTTTGCCGGAGCTATCCTGGAGGCTTTAACTGCTGGATACAGTGAAGCCAGAAGACTCATCAGCAGAGCGCAGAATAGAACCAGCAGACAATCATAAACAGAAAGTTTTGAGGGAATAAAGTTGATGAAATAAACCTCTTCATTGAGCAGGGAAAAACCAAACCAGTCCTTAAAATGGGAGGTTACCGGAGCGAGCAGGCAGGAAATCAGACAGCCGAGTACTACTCCTATCAGACTTCCCCTGAGTCCTGACATTATTCCCATAAAGGTAAAAGCCTTAACTATCTGCTTTGGTGTTGCTCCCATGGTCAGCAGGATCGCTATTTCTCGACTTTTCTCGCTTACTGACATGATAAGATTGGCGATGATATTAAAGCATGCGACGGCCATAACAAGAAACATGGCAATGTACATTATGCCGCGGATCATCTGAATATCGTTGTAGAGTTTTCCCTGAGTGGTCATCCAGCTTTCAATGTTGGCCCGCTCTGAAAGTTTATAAGCGGCATTGTAAACCTGTCTTCTTGCCTGCAGAATGTCCGCGGTTCTTAAGTGAATCGTATTCGGGGCGGGAACTGAAGCAATATCCATGGCATCATTGATGTGAATGAATGCCATAGTAGAGTCTATCTGTCCTCCGGTGGAGAAGAGCCCTGCAACTTTAAAGCTGGCAGAAACAGGTTTGCTGAGCAATTGCTGCGTATCAAGTCCGTTTGATGAGATAAGGTCGACCAGATCTCCCTCCTGCAAGTGAAGTTTGCGGGCAATTCCTTGTCCGACAATGATGGCCGCAGGCTGCCTGTCGGTGTTGAGTACCTCTGCTCTGCAATTCATAAAGCGTTCGATATCAACAACCTTAGTTTCCAGATCAGGAACAATTCCGATTGCTGCTGCAGGTGCAAAACTGCCTGATTTAGTCAGAACTCCTTCGACCATGTAGACGGGAGCTGCAGCCAGAATATCAGGACTTTCCTCCAGAATTTTTATGGTATTGTCAATGTCCTTAAAGTAAGGTGCCTCCGATTTTAACTGTGCCGAGGGGATCAGTGAGAGAACCCGGTTCTTCAGTTCAGTTTCAAAGCCATTCATGGCCGAAAGTCCGACTATAAGAGCACATACACCGACAGCAATACCAATGGTTGAGGCTAAGGACATAAAGCGTGCCAGGGTTCCGTAGCGTTTGGAACGCAGAAATCTCAGGCCGATTCGGTAAGAAAAGAAGTCAGACATTTACTGTTCCATCTTTAATTTCGACAATACGATCACAGCGTTCGGCAAGAGAGCGGTCGTGAGTTACCATCACCACTGCCGTGTGCTGTTCGTGAACCAGTTGGTTGAAAAGATCAAATACTGAGGAGGCGTTGGTAGCATCAAGGTTTCCGGTAGGCTCGTCAGCCAGCACCATTTGGGGCTGTCCGCAAAGAGCGCGGGCGATGGCCACACGCTGCCTTTCTCCGCCAGACATTTCACCAGGCTTGTAATCAAGCCTGCTGAGCAGACCGACCTTTTCAAGGTAATTTTTTGCTGTTTGCTCTGCTGTTGCTGATGATATTCCAGCAATAAGAAGTGGCATCATGACATTTTCTTTTGCCGTGAAATCTCCAAGCAGATGATGGAACTGATAAACAAAGCCCAGACTTTTGTTACGGAATTTGGCCTTATCTGAGTTAGACAGAGTTGACAGTTCCTGTCCTTTGAATTTTAAGGAACCACTGCTTTGGGTATCCAGGGTGCCGAGAATATGGAGCAGGGTACTTTTGCCGGAACCTGATTTACCGATAATGGCGGTTATCTCATCTGAACGGATATCGAGGTTCACTCCTTTTAAGACCTCTGTAGCAACAGTTCCCTCCTGGTAGGTTTTTCTGATATCACGTGCCTGTAAAATAATTTCCTGCATTTTTAACCTCTGCAAAGGTGTTCAACTGGATTGGTCGATGCGGCTTTTAAGGCCGGATATATGGTGCATAAAAGAGACAGCAGCAGACAGCCTGCAACAATAAAGATAATATTGAAAAGGTCAATTTCTACCGGGAACTGCGTTCCAACCCCCAGACTCATGCCGAACAGATTGAGAATCGTTCCTGAATTTAAGGCAAGAGGGATCCCGACTAGAGTGCCAAGAAGTGAGCCAATTATCCCGCAGGACAACCCCATCATCATGAATACTCTTAAAATTGCCCCTGAACTTATGCCCACGGTTTTGAGCACCGCTATTTCCTGCAGTCTGGCACTTACCATCATGGCAAGCGCCGAAAGAATATTAAAGGCCGCTACAACCACAATCAGAAACAGCATCAGGGTCATGGTAACCTTTTCCATGGCAACAGCCTTGAAAAACTCTCCTTGGGTTGCTCTCCAGTCATAGCAGTCATAGCCCATCGCTCTTATTTTATGAGCTACAGTTTCTACGTTGAAGGCATCATCAAGCCATAGGCGTACCGAATAATCCTTTGCCGTTGCTCTAAACAGTCTTCTGACATCGTCAAAATTGCCGATGGCACTGAATGTCTGAGCACTTTTTAGGGATGGCAGATAGTCTACTAAGGTAAACATTCTCTGAGTCGGTGTCAGACCGAGCGGAGTATAGCGGGCGTTTTTGGTGCTGATTAGTCTGACTCTGTTGCCAATACCAAGCGATCTGTACTTCAAAAAAATACCTGCATCGCCTACAAGGTTAAAGGAACCTCTGGCGGGAATGAGATGGAGTTTGAGCAGAGAGAGCACCGTCTCATCTTTAACTTTAACCGCGTCCTTATCCATACCTCTTAAGGTAATGAGGTCAATACCACTGTCCGTCTGTAGCAGGGCCTCACCCTCAATAAAAGGCGCTGCTGCGGTCACATGCTCAAGCTCAAGCAGTCTGTCAAGATTGCTATCATCAGTTAAAACTACAAGCTGCGGAGCATCACTGAGGATTGAGCCCTTTAATCTGCTCTGCAGTCCCTGCATAATGGATGAAACCACGATAAGAGCGCAGACACCTATAGTTATACCTAAGGTTGATAAAAGAGCGACGAAGGTCGCAAACTTGTGTTGCTGACCGGAAAAACTGTAGCGCCAAGCTATCGCCACAGTTAAGGGTTTAAATAAGCGCAAGGTTTAATCCTGTTTTGCTGTAGACCTAAAGACGATATTGATTCTATCAAAAACTGCGTCTGTCGGCAGACACAAGTGCTTGCTGATGAACTTTCCGCTGGTGAGGGGAAAAAATAGTCCGACAACGATCCTCAAAGATTGTCCTGTGCCTTTTTTTAACCCATGTTTTTTTTGAGTTCACCATTGTGGTCAAAAATGCGATAATTATTGGTTATCAGTTTTAGTGGGGATCTTGTGTGCCCCGGATTTTATTATTAATCAGGTCTTTAGAAATGGACAAACTAGAAGAAGCCAAAATAAACGGCGTGGCTGCAGCTCAGAAAGCTGCTAATTTACAGGAACTCGATGCGGTCAGAGTTGATTATCTGGGTAAAAAAGGCCTGTTTAGCGGTTTTATGCGAGAACTTGGTAAACTCTCTGCTGAGGAGCGTCCTCAGCGCGGTGCGGTCATTAATCTGGCCAAACAGGCTGTGGTTGATGCCGTAGAGGCACGCAGGATTGCTATAGAAAAAGCGGAACTTGAGCAGAAGCTTTCATCAGAAACTGTAGATATCACGCTGTCAGGCAGACGTATGGAACTTGGCAACGAACATCCTATCAGCCGAACCATTGAGAGAATTAAAGAGATTTTTGGCTCTATGGGCTTCAATGTTGTCGGCGGACCTGAGATTGAAGATGATTACCACAATTTTGATGCACTGAATCTGCCTGAAAATCATCCTGCCAGAGCCTCCCACGATACCTTTCAGGTTGATAACGGTCTGCTACTGCGCTCACAGACCTCATCCGTGCAGATCAGAACCATGGAGACTGCCAAACCACCTATCCGCATTATTGCTCCCGGGCGAGTCTACCGCAACGACTATGATATGACGCATACTCCTATGTTCCATCAGGTTGAAGGTCTGCTAGTGGAAGAGCATACTTCTTTTGCCGAACTAAAGGGGGTACTCCACTCCTTCCTCCTCAAATTCTTTGAGGAGGAACTTGAGGTGCGTTTCCGTCCTTCATATTTCCCGTTCACCGAGCCGTCAGCAGAGGTTGATCTGCGCCGCAAGGGCGGTAACTGGCTTGAGGTTTTAGGCTGCGGTATGGTTCATCCTAATGTACTCAGAAATGTCGGTATTGATACTGATAAATATGTCGGTTACGCTTTCGGCATGGGGGTTGAGCGTTTAACCATGTTGCGCTACGGAGTGAATGATCTGCGTGCATTCTTTGAGAGTGACCTGCGTTTCTTAAAACAGTTCAGATAATGGTCTGAGAAACTTTGTGCATTTGTAACGGATTTTAGATTGGAGGGTGTGTAAACAGCACACCGCAAGGTACATGAGAGTAAATAAGAATTGGATTGATGAGTGGGTTGACAGCGGTTTAAGCACTCAGGAACTGTGTGATAGGATTACCATGGCAGGTCTTGAGGTTGATACTTTTGAACCGGTATGCGGAGATTTCAGTAAGGTCGTGGTAGGTGAAGTCTTAGACTGCGTTGAGCATCCTGACTCTGATCATATGCATGTCACCAAGGTAAATGTCGGCACCGGTGAGGAACTGCAGATTGTCTGTGGTGCTCCCAATGTCCGCAAGGGATTAAAGGTATGTGCCTCTGTGGTCGGTGCTCATGTTGGTGATCTGTCAATCAAACCAGCCAAACTGCGCGGTGTTGAATCCTATGGCATGCTCTGCTCCTACAGAGAACTGGGGATGGCTGAAGAGTCCGACGGGATTGTGGAACTGCCTGATGATGCTCCGGTAGGCATGGATATTCATGAATACATGAAGCTTAACGATGAGGCCATTGAGATTGATCTTACCGCCAATCGTCCAGACTGCCTTGGGGTCATAGGTATTGCCCGTGAGGTTTCGGTTCTGACCGGTAAGCCTTTGAAGTCGGATACTGTTGCACCTGTCAGTGCTGCCTTAGATAATGTCTTCCCGGTGGAAGTTCAGTCTCCGGCCGACTGCCCTCGTTACCTTGACAGGGTTATCAGGGGAGTAAACCAGAAGGCGAAAAGTCCTTTATGGATGACTGAGAGACTGCGTCGCTGCGGCATTCGTCCGGTTTCCCCTGTTGTTGATGTCACAAATTACGTGATGCTTGAGTTTGGTCAGCCACTCCATTCATTTGATCTGAATAAGTTAAAAGATAAAATTGTGGTGCGCCGTGCAAAGTCTGATGAGAAACTGACTGTTTTATCAGGTGAAGAGATTGCGTTAAAGGACAATACGCTTATTATCGCTGATAATTCAGGTCCCATTGCTCTTGCCGGAATTTTTGGCGGTATGAATTCAGGAATCAGTGAAGATACTGTCGATGTACTGCTTGAGTCAGCTTTCTTTGCTCCTGATTCTATAAAAGGCAGAGCCCGTCAGTATGGTCTTGATACTGATGCCTCCCATCGCTTTGAGCGTGGCGTCGATCCTGAGAATCAGCGTCGCGCAATCGAAAGAGCAACACAACTCCTGCTTGAGATTGCTGGCGGCAAGGCCGGTCCTGTAAATGAGGTGGTCAATGAGGATTATCTGCCTAAGCATGATTCAATTACGCTGCGCTACAGCAAACTTGAGAAAGTGCTGGGAGAAAAGATCCCTGATGATACTGTATTTGCTATCCTTGACCGACTCGGCATGAAACCGGTTCGTGTTGAGGGCGGTTTGACCGCACATTCTCCTTGTTTCCGCTTTGATATTGCCATTGAAGAGGACCTGATTGAGGAAGTGGGCAGAATATACGGTTACGATCGTATTCCAAACGCAACTCCTGTCAGTGAGCTGTATATGGTTCATCCATCCGAGAAGGAAGTCCTTGACAGCATGATCAGGAAGGCACTGGTGAACTGTGGCTACAACGAGGCTATCACCTATTCATTTACCGATCCTAAGGTTCTTGGTGAATTTTCCAAGATTAAGCCTCTAATGCTGACTGCACCTATTTCTCCGGAGTTGTCGGCAATGCGTACCTCGCTGCTTGCCGGACTTGCCCTGGCAGCCAAATACAATCTAAACCGTCAGCAAAAACGCGTCAGATTGTTTGAACAGGGACTGCGCTACATTGTTGATAAGGATGCCGAGAACGGGGTTCGTCAGGAAGCCATGGTAGCCGGCCTTGCTGTCGGCGAGGTTTATGCCGAAAGCTGGTCAGTGAAAAACCACAGTGTTGATTTCTTTGATATCAAAGGTGATCTTGAGCAGTTACTCGAGGTAACCTGTGAGGCAGGGAGATTCGAATTCAAACGTTCTACCAATGAGGCCCTGCATCCTGGTCAGAGCGCTGATATTTATGTATCAGGACGTAAGGTTGGTTTTGTCGGCATGCTCCATCCGCTGACTCAGAAGTCTCTGGGCTTTAAGCAGGCTGTGGGGGTCTTTGAAATTGAGCGCGCTGCCATTGCAGAACGTGCAGTCCCGGTCTATCAGCCTATTTCCAAGTTCCCGTCATCAAGACGAGACTTTGCTTTTGTTCTGCCAAAGAGTGTTGAAGTCAGCAAACTTCTTGAACTGGTTCGCGCTGAATGTGGACAGAAGGTTCAGGAACTGAGAATTTTTGATGTCTTTGAGGACGAATCATTAGGCAGCAACCGCAGTATCGCTTTAGGAGTAATTCTGCAGGATCCGGACAGAACACTTGAAATTGCAGAAGTTGATACTCTGGCTGAGAAAATTATCAAGTCAGCTGAAGAGAAACTGGGTGCTACCCTTCGTTCATAGGAGTCTTTATGGCTGAAAAAGGACAGATGAGTTCTCTTGAAGAGCGTATGCAGGAACTTGAGGCTCTCACTTCGCGTCTTGAAAGCGGGCAGATGAGTATTGATGAGGCCATCGCTTCATATACAAAAGGAATGGATATTGCGCTGTCCTGCCGTAAGTCGCTTGATGAAATGACCCAGAAAATTTCTGTGGCTAGGCAGAAATCTCAGGCTCTGATGTCGTCTGGTCAGCACAGTCTGAACGCGTCATCCGCCCAAGATGAGGTTGCCGAAGATCCGGGTGACGAGTTGACGTTTTAGGATGCAATCATGAACTTAAAGGAATTTGCACCGCATGTTGTCAACAGAATCAATGACTTTATGTCAGATTATCTTGATGGCATGGACGATGAGGTACCGGAACTTAAGGAGGCGGTAAGATACGGTCTTCTTCTGGGGGGGAAAAGAGCGCGACCGTTACTGGTGTATGCCACCGGTATGGCACTTGGTCAGGAGGAAAGGATTCTTGACTATCCTGCCGCTGCGATTGAGTGCATTCATGCTTATTCTCTCATCCATGACGATATGCCTGAAATGGATAACGATAAATTACGTCGCGGTCACGATACTGTTCACATTAAATATGGACAGGATGGGGCGCTTCTGGCAGGTGATACCCTGCAGGCTTTGGCCTTTCAGATCCTGTCTGATGAGCGCTCGGGACTTTCTGATAGGGCCGTGGTTTTGCTGACCAGAATACTGTCAGTCAGAGCCGGCTACAGCGGAATGTGCGGTGGTCAGTCTCTTGATCTTGGTGCTGAGAAGCGGCACATTGCGCTTGACGAGTTGAAACTGCTTCATTCCAAAAAAACCGGAGCTCTTATCCGTGCTGCGGTTATGATGGGGGCAATGAGTGCTGATCATGTAAGTCCTAAGACTCTGGAGGCTCTTGATGAATATGCCCGCTGGACGGGACTTGCCTTTCAGGTTTGGGATGATGTTCTTGATGTCATAGGTGAAACGGCAAAACTAGGGAAAATAGCAGGTGCTGATGAATTTCTGGAGAAAAGCACTTATCCTTCCCTGATAGGTCTTGATAAAGCAAAAACTTATGCTGAAGAATGTGCGCATAAAGCCATTGACGCTGTTGGCGTCCTGAACATTGATTCTTCCCTCCTTTGTGAATTTGCGGAATTTACGGTAACGAGAGATCACTGATTTGCAACAGTTAAAGTCAACAGAATTACTCAACACTATTAATTCCTCTCAGGATGTTAGAGCCTTGGAGCTTGAACAGCTGCCGGAACTCTGTCAGGAAATCAGGGATTATCTTGTTGATACGGTAAGCAAGACTGCAGGTCATTTGGCTTCGGGACTTGCAGTTGTAGAACTGACTGTGGCTCTGCACTATGTCTTTGATACACCGCGCGATAAGATAATCTGGGATGTTGGTCATCAATCCTATCCACATAAGATTCTGACCGGTCATCGTGAGGAACTGGCAACTATCCGCAAGAAAGGCGGACTGCATGCGTTTATCTGGAGAGGTGAGACCGAGTATGATGTGCTGTCGACAGGACATGCCTCAACCTCAATAGGTTCTGCATTAGGTCTTGCAGTGGCTGCCCGCAATCAGAAGCAGGATCACAAGATTGTTGCGGTCATTGGTGATGGTGCTCTGTCAGGTGGTGCAGCTTACGAGGCAATGAATAATGCCGGTTCTATTGATGGACTGAATATGCTGGTGATACTCAATGACAATGAAATGAGTATTTCCTCAAACGTAGGTTCAGTGGCTCAGGGCTTATCAAGAATCCTGACCAATCCTCATTACGTCAAACTTATCAAAGGCGGGCATCAGGTTCTTAAGAAACTTCCTGCTATTCATGAGATTGCCAAAAGAGCCGAGGAGCATGTTAAAGGCATGGTAATGCCTGGAACATTGTTTGAAGAGCTGGGCTTTAACTACATCGGTCCGGTTGACGGACATGATGTGAAAGGACTGGTTAATATCCTCGGAAATTTAAAATCCATGTCCGGTCTGCAGTTTCTGCATATTGTGACCAGAAAGGGGAAGGGCTACGCTCCGGCTGAGGAGGATCCTACCCGTTATCATGGTGTCCCGGTTTTTGATCCTGAACTTGGGATCTGCTCAAGTACACATCCTACAGAGAAGTCTTTTTCCGCAGGTTTTGGCAGATGGATCTGCAATATGGCGGCAAAGGATTCAAAACTTGTGGGCATTACTCCTGCGATGACAGTTGGATCGGCGATGCAGGATTTCTCACGAAACTATCAGGACAGATTTTTTGATGTAGGTATTGCCGAACAGCACGCGATGATTTTTGCCTCAGGTTTGGCTGCCGGAGGTATGCATCCGGTGGTGAACATCTATTCCTCTTTTTTACAGCGGGCGTATGATGGGGTGATTCACGATTTGGCCATTCAGGATCTTAAGGCGATGCTTGTAATAGATCGCGGCGGTATAGTAGGACCTGACGGACCGACCCATCAGGGACTTTTTGATCTTGTAGCCCTGCGTACCGTACCTAATCTGGTCATCATGGTTCCTGCTACGCTTGACGAGCAGTACAGAATGCTTAATACTGCCTATCTTTACGATCATCCGTGTGTGGTAAGATTCCCAAGATGTAACGGGAAAAATGGTGATCTTAAGGTTTCTCTTGAGGAAACCATACAGATAGGAAAATCACGAACCATAGTTGACGGGAAAAAAGTTGCAATTCTGTCCTTTGGTCCGTTAGGTTCCGATCTTGAGCCTCTGTGCAGGGAAGAAGACTGGACACTTGTCGACATGCGCTTTGTTAAACCTCTTGACTATGAGGTCATACGTGAGTGCGCCGCAAGGCATGATTTAATTCTGACCCTTGAAGAGGGAATGATTGAAGGTGGTATCGGGCAGGAAATCAGTGCCTTTGTGCTACGAGAGAATCTGGGGGTTAGGGTAATAAATGCTGGTGTCCCGGATGAATTTATTCAAGAAGCCACTCGTGATGAAATACTCAGCGCTTTGCAACTTGATGCTGCCGGCATAAAGTCCAGAGTGCTCGAATACATAGGCTGAGTCTTTAAACAGGAGAAGAGATATGCCATCGTTTGACATCGTTTCAAAAATTAAAAAAGACGAAGTGCAGAATGCGGTTGATAATGCCAATCGTGAGGTAACCAGCCGTTATGATTTTCGCGGCACAGATTCCTCCTTTACTCTTGATAAGACTGATAACTCTGTAAAGATTGATGCCCCTGAAGAATTTCAGGTACAGCAGATGGATGATATTTTCAGGCAGAAAATGGTCAAGCGTGGTCTCGATATTATGTCGGCTGAATTTGGTGAAATCACCCGTTCTGGTAAACGCTCAATTCAGACCGTAACCTTTAAGGAAGGTATAGAGAGGGAACTGGCCAAGAAGATTATCAAGGCAATAAAGGATGCCAAGATAAAAGTTGATGCGAAGATTGACGGGGATGCGGTCAGGGTATCTGGCAAGAAAAAAGATGATTTGCAGTTGGCTATTTCTCTTGTTAAGAGCGGAGACTTTGAGCAGCCTCTGCAGTTTGAAAACTTCCGTGACTAATGGGGGAAGGGAGTGCCAAAGGTAAAGGATAAAACCTTTTTAAGAGAGGTCTTTTCTCCTAAGATGGGCATCTGCCTGGTGCTCGGTTTTTCCTCAGGTCTGCCTTTATTCCTTTTAATGACCCTGTTATCAGCATGGCTGCGCAAAAGCGGCATTGATCTCAAGGTCATTGGCATCATGTCACTTATTATGGTCCCTTATACCTGGAAGTTTCTGTGGGCGCCTCTTGTTGATCGTTACAGACTTTTAGGCCGCGGTCGCAGGAGTGGCTGGATCCTGGTGACTCAGATCCTGCTTGTAATTTCCATCGGTTCTCTGGGCTTTTTCGACCCAAAACTTTCTATCTGGGCAGTGTCAATAGTTGCTTTACTGATTGCCTTATCTTCTGCAACTCAGGATATTGCGGTTGATGCCTATCGTCGTGAACTGCTGTCCGATAATGAACTGGGGCTTGGCAATTCTCTCTTTGTCAATGCCTCCAGAATTTCAAGTCTTGTTCCTGGCAGTCTGTCGCTGATTCTTGCGGATTTCATGTCCTGGCGTCTGGTTTTTCTTATCACCGCGGCCTTCATGCTGCCCGGCATAGTGGTGACCGCCCTGCTTAAGGAAAAAGATGAGACGGTGCCGCCTAAAAACCTAAAAGAGGCGATTATTGAACCGTGGAGAGAGTTTTTTACACGTAATGGTGTCTCGTTTGCTGTCTCCGTAATGCTTTTTGTCTGTCTGTACAAGATTGGTCTTTCTATGTGTACGGCTCTGGCCACTCCTTTTTATATTGATCTGGGCTATAATCTCACTACCATCGGCATTGTTGCCAAAAATATTGGTCTGTGGTGCATGGTTATAGGTGCTCTGCTTGGCGGTCTGCTGATGCTGAAGATCGGCATCAATAAAGCATTGTGGCTGTTTGGTATTACGCAGATGCTGTCAATTACGGGGTTTGCCCTGCTTGCAAAATCCGGAGAATCAGGAACGCCATCCGTGTGGTTCTTATCTTTTGCCATCGGAGCGGAGTCTCTGGGGTCCGGTCTTGCAACCGCGGCATTTGTCTCCTTTATTGCTACAACTACCAACCGTAAATTCACGGCTACACAGTTTGCTCTGTTAACTTCGGTTTCGGCAATACCGCGCACCTTCTGCAACGCTTCCACCGGTTATCTGGTGGAGGCTCTTGGGTGGACCAGTTTTTACTGGCTCTGCCTTCTGATTTCTGTTCCTGGTCTGTTGCTGCTCTTTAAAATTGCGCCCTGGGCAGGGCAGACAAAAGAGATCTGACCAATTTTTCTGACATCTCGATTTGATGTGATTGGAATCACACAAATTATCTTAAGTACGAGACTTGTCTCATAATTGTTTTTCCTTTTTAACTCTGCCTATAGAGACTATTTATGATAAAATTTAGCACGTATATCTGCGCGTGTTTTGTTTTTGATTGGGGTGAATCTCACCCTGACTAGGACGAGGCACTAACATGATCATTTGGAGTTTCCAAACTCCCAGAAGTTTTTTAGTTTGGTACGTCTATGATTAATATCAAAAAAGGATTGGATCTGCCTATTGGCGGCAAGCCTCAACAGACGATCAGCGACGGTCCTGCGGTAAAGCACGTTGCCCTTATGGGATGTGATTACCTCGGAATGCGTCCATCGATGGCTGTTGAAGCTGGTCAGAAAGTCAAAAAGGGTCAGGTTCTATTCGAAGATAAAAAAACACCTGGGACACGTTTCACAGCTCCAGTAGCGGGTACTGTAAAAGCGGTAAACCGCGGTGAGCGACGTGTGTTCCAGTCTTTGGTTATTGAAATAGATCCTAATGGCGAGAGTGTAGAGTTTAAAAAGACTCCTGCAGATCAGCTTTTATCTCTGTCATCTAAGGATGTTGTTGACGAGCTTATTGAAGCCGGTATGTGGCCTGCTTTCCGCACTCGTCCGTTTGACAGAACTCCGGCAGTTGATTCTCTGCCTCATTCTCTGTTCGTTACAGCAATGGATACCAATCCTCTTGCTGCCGATGCAAACGTGGTGATTGCTGCTGACTCCGAGGCTTTTGTCAACGGTCTTAAAGTGCTGAGCAGACTCGGTGATTTCCCTGTATACGTATGCAAGGGTGAAAAATCACTGCCAGCCTGTGACGCATCAAATGTCAAAGAGGAAGTGTTTGTCGGTCCTCATCCTGCTGGTCTTGCTGGTACCCACATTCATTATCTTGATCCAGTAACGGAAACCAAGACAGTCTGGTACATCAACTACCAGGATGTGATTGCTATTGGTCACCTGTTTGTTGAAGGTGAATATTTCAGCGATCGTGTTATCTCAATCGCCGGTCCTGCTGCAGAAAACCCTCGTCTTGTTAGGACTTATCAGGGTGCCTCGATTGAGGAACTGACTGTCGGTGAGATTAAGAAGATTCCAGGTTCTGCTGTCCGTGTAATTTCAGGTTCTGTTCTGTATGGTTACAAGTCAGAGGGCGTGTTTGCCTATCTGGGTCGCTATCACCAGCAGATCTCCCTGATTGAGGAAGGCAACAAGAACGAATTCTTCCTGAAGAACTGGATGGGACTGGGCTCTTCCCGCCACAGTGTTACCCCAACCGTTCTGTCTTCTCTTATTAAACCTTCTGCATTCACCTTTAACACTGCCATGAACGGCGGTCCACGTCCGATTCTTCCAATCGGTACCTACGAGAAGGTGATGTCTCCTGACTTCGAGGCTACTATGCTTATTCGCGCCATTGATATGAATGACGTGGAACAGGCTAAACTCCTCGGTATACTGGAGTTTGGTGAAGAGGATGTCGCCCTGTGCACCTATGTCTGCCCGGGTAAAATTGACTATGCTCCTCTGCTCCGCAGAAGCCTCGACAAGATCTTATTGGAGGGTTAAGCGGTGTTATTAGATATCCTCAAGAAGTTCCAGCCGCTGTTCACCAAAGGTGGACTGTTGGAGTGGTTCTATCCTCTGTACGAAGGTACCTTTACCTTCCTGTACAGCTCAGGCAGAGTCACAAAAGGCAGAACTCATGTTCGTGACTTCTCCGATCTGAAGCGCATCATGATTCTGGTTTGGCTTGCCGTGTTCCCAGCAATGATCTGGGGCTGGTATAACGTTGGTAACCAGACTGTAAACGCGATTGCCTCTCTGGCAAACGCTGCAGATGTCGCCAATGCCAGTTACAGACTGTTCAGTGCTGACTATCACTTCGCCATTGTGCAGATCTTAGGTGGTTGTCTTGGTGCTGACGCAGGTCTTTACAGCAAGTTCCTCATCGGTGCAGTATTCTTCCTGCCAATCTACATTGTGACCTTTGCAGTTGGCGCCTTCTGGGAGGTTCTGTTCTGTCTGGTTCGTAAGCACGAAGTAAACGAAGGTTTCTTTGTTACTTCCATCCTGTTTGCCCTCATCGTACCTCCAACAATGCCATTGTGGCAGGTTGCACTTGGTATTACCTTCGGTGTTCTAATCGCCAAGGAAATGTTCGGTGGCACAGGTCGTAACTTCGTAAACCCTGCTTTGGCCGGTCGTGCATTCCTCTTCTTTGCCTATCCTGCTTCCATTTCAGGAACTGAATGCTGGGTTCCGGTTGACGGCTTTTCCGGTGCAACCCCTCTGGCTCAGTGGGCTGAAGGTGGTCTGAAGGCACTTGAAGAATCAGGTATTACCTGGATGGACGCTTTCCTTGGCAATATTCCAGGTTCAATCGGTGAAGTTTCAACCGCTATGATTCTGGTTGGTGCTGTTGTAATTCTGGTTACCGGAATTGCATCCTGGCGCATTATGGCAGGTGTAGTACTTGGTGCTCTGATTGCATCTGAACTCTTTATTTCAATCGGTTCAGATACCAATCCAATGTTCTCCATGAGCATTCAGTGGCATCTGGTATTAGGTGGCTTTGCCTTTGGTACCGTCTTTATGGCAACCGACCCGGTATCAAGTGCCTTTACCAACAAAGGTAAGTGGGCATTTGGTATTCTCATAGGTCTGATGGTCGTTCTGATCCGTACCGTAAACCCTGCATATCCAGAAGGCATGATGCTGGCAATTCTGTTCGCTAACTGCTGGGCTCCTTTATTTGACTACCTGGCAACTATGCGCAATATCAAGAGGAGACGTGCCCGTGTTCAAGCTGAATAAAGACTCCGTTTTTGGAACGTTAGTCATCATTTCCTGTTTCTGCTTGGTGTGCTCTGTATTAGTATCAAGTGCCGTAGTTGTACTCGAACCATACAAAGCTGCAGCTGTAGCCAACAATCGTCAGATTAACATTCTGAATGTTTCTGGCTTTGAGTTAAAAGGCTCTGTAGCAAAAACCTATGCAGCTCATATCGAACCACGTCTTCTGGATGTCGAAAAGGGTGTATTACTTACTGCCGATGAAGTTAAGGCTCAGAACATCAAGGATGTTGACGGCTATGACTTCGCCGCTTTAAGCAAGAAACCTGGCGTTTCTGTGAAGATTGAAAAGGCTAAAGATACTGCCGGTATCGGTAGTCGTGCTAAGCTTATGCCTGTTTATCTGTCAAAAGATGATGCAGGAAAGGTACAGCGTGTGATTCTGCCATTCTATGGACAGGCTTTGTGGTCTACTGTTTACGGTTATGTTGCTATTGACCCGGTAGATGGCAATACTGTTAAGGGTGTAACCTTCTACCAGCACGGTGAAACTCCGGGCTTAGGCGGCGAAATTGAAAATCCTCGCTGGCAGGCACTGTGGGTAAATAAGAAGATCAACAACGAGAGCGGTGAGTATAAGTTCCGTATCTCTAAGAATGCTGATCACACCGGTGCAGGCAAGGACTTCGATGTTGATGCCCTATCTGGCGCAACTTTAACCAGCCGTGGTGTAAATGATTTCACCGCCTACTGGCTGAGTGACGCTTACAAGCCTTTCCTTGAAAAACTTGGCAAGGGGGAGATCAAATTAAATGAGTAACACTGTAAAGGTCCCTACCTGGAAGGAAAGCTTCCTTGAACCTATCATTGCCAATAACCCGGTAATGATTCAGATTCTCGGTATCTGTTCTTCTTTGGCAGTAACTTCAAGCATGAAGACCGCTTTTGTAATGGGTCTCTCCGTTACCTTCGTGGCTACTGTTGCTAATGTTGCAGTATCGCTGGTTCGTAACTATGTTCCAAATAGCGTACGAATCATCGCACAGATGACCATTATTGCTTCGCTGGTAATTTTGGTTGACCAGTTACTTAAAGCCTTTGCTTTTGATTTGTCAAAGCAACTTTCTGTATACGTAGGTCTGATTATTACTAACTGTATCGTAATGGGTCGTACCGAAGGCTTTGCCTTGAAATATCCTCCACTTCCTTCACTGTTTGACGGTTTGGGAAATGGTCTTGGGTATATGCTGGTATTATGCGTTGTTGCCACAATCCGTGAACTTTTCGGTTCAGGTACTTGGTTTGGTTTAACCGTATTCCAGTCTGTTAACAACGGTGGCTGGTATGTTCCATGCGGCTTCCTGGTTATGCCTCCTTGCGCATTCTTCTTGTTGGGAATGCTTATCTGGGCTATCAAGACTATGCGTAAAGACTTGCAGGAACCAAATGAGTACGATACTCACAGGGAGGACTACTAATCATGTTGCAGGATTATCTGTCCTTATTCATTAAGAGCGTTTTTATCGAGAACATGGCGTTAGCCTTCTTCCTCGGTATGTGTACTTTCTTGGCTGTGTCAAAGAAAGTTACTACTGCCGCAGGTTTAGGCGCTGCTGTTATCATGGTTCAGCTGCTGGCTGTTCCAGTAAACAACATCATTAACACCTATGTCTTAAAGCCGGATGCTCTGATCGAAGGTATTGATCTCTCATTCCTGAGCTTCATTACCTACATTGGTGTTATTGCAGCACTGGTTCAGGTTCTGGAAATGTTCCTTGACCGTTTTGTTCCTTCGCTGTACAACGCTCTGGGTATTTTCCTGCCATTGATTACTGTAAACTGCGTTATTTTCGCCGGTGTATCCTTCATGGTACAGCGTGACTATAACTTCTCAGAATCAGTAGTCTATGCTTTAGGTTCAGGCTCATCATGGGCACTTGCAATTATTCTTCTCGCTTCAATACGAGAGAAACTTAAATATGCAGATGCTCCGCATGGTCTGCACGGCCTCCCATTAACCTTTATCACTTCCGGACTGATGGCCATCGGCTTTATGTCCTTCAGTGGTATTCAGCTGTAAGGGGGATAAATGGAAACAGTTGTCTCCGGCGTAGTAATGTTCGTCGTTATTGTCGCCGTGCTGGTCGTCCTGATTCTGGTTGCCAAGAAGTTTTTGGTCCAGAGTGGTGATGTCACAATCGGCATCAATGACGACCCTAAGCTGGCATTCAAATGCGCTGCTGGTGATAAGTTGATGAACGCGCTTGCTTCAAAGGGTGTGTTCATCTCCTCAGCCTGCGGCGGACGCGGTGCCTGCGGTCAGTGTAAGGTCAGAGTTACCTCCGGTGGTGGTAATGTTCTGCCTATCGAAATGTCGCACCTTTCAAAGCGTGCAGTTAAAGAAGGTTGGCGTCTTGCTTGCCAGGTTACTGTTAAGGGTGATACCAATATCGCATTGCCTGCGTCAGTATTTGGTGTAAAGAAATGGGAATGCACTGTTATTTCCAATAACAACGTTGCCACCTTTATTAAGGAACTTCGTCTGCAGGTACCACAGGGAGAGGAAGTACCTTTCCGTGCCGGTGGTTATATTCAGATTGAGGCTCCTGCTCATACCGTTTACTACAAGGATTTCGATATTCCTGAGAAGTATATCGGCGCCTTCAAGCATTTCGGTTTTGATAAACTGGTGTCAAAGGTTGATGAGCCAATCACCCGTGCTTACTCCATGGCCAACTACCCTGGAGAAAAGGGCCTGATCATGCTCAACGTTCGTATTGCTACTCCACCTCCACGTAACCTGCAGTTACCACCAGGAAAGATGTCATCTTACATCTGGTCTCTTAAGCCGGGTGATAAGGTTACTATTTCCGGTCCATTTGGTGAGTTCTTTGCTCGTGAAACTGATAACGAGATGGTATTCATCGGTGGTGGTGCCGGTATGGCCCCGATGCGTTCACACATCTTTGATCAGCTCAAGAGACTCGACTCCAAGCGTAAGATCTCCTTCTGGTACGGTGCTCGTTCACTGGCTGAAGTCTTCTATGCTGATGAGTTTGATCAGCTGGCTAAAGAGCATCCTAACTTCTCATGGCATCTGGCACTGTCAGATCCTCTTCCAGAAGATCACTGGACTGGTCTGACCGGCTTCATTGCAAACGTACTGTATGAACAGTACCTGCGTGACCACAAGAATCCAGAGGATGTTGAGTACTACATGTGCGGACCTCCGATGATGTCCAAGTCTGCAGTTGATATGCTTCATTCTGTAGGCGTTGAAGATGAGAACATCATGTTCGATAACTTTGGCGGCTAATAGAAGTAGCATTATTTAGCAAATAAGGCATGTTCAGTTACTGGGCATGCCTTTTTGTGTGTGCTCAGCATGGGCATTATCTGTAGGGTGTGAGTCCCGAAGTCGCCCGCTAATGGGAAGACTTAGCGAATCCACAAGGTGGTCATGGTGACGTGATAGCTGAAAGAAGTGGATAGCAAATCTCTGGTTCGAC
>JAGBLM010000033.1 GCA_017635415.1 Succinivibrio sp.
TGTCCTCATTAAACATCTATTTATATCCATTCTTTTATTATTTTTCCATAAATCCAGGCATAGTGATTGTGGGATTTTTCGCCAACAATTTTTCTTAACAACTTTTCACACAGGTTCTCTCCCGTTTTTTCTCCAGGTTGACACCTAGGAAAAAACGAGGATAACCTATGGAAAAGTCTAAAAAATTGAGGAAAAATCCCAATAATAAAAGAGATAAACATATAGGAGGCTAAAAAAGACGGTGATTACGAAAAATAGGATGGGGAAACAGTGTATCAAGAACTACTTTACAGATGGTGCAAGAACTTCTTTAAAACTGTATTTTGAGTATGTTTTGTTTTGTGCGAGAGTTAGGATACCATCCAAATACTCTTTTGAAACTAGCAAAGGGATTAGGAAAGAAACTTCAAGTTTCTCTTGTTTAATTCACGCAAAAGCCATTTTCTCTGCTATTTCTGCGTCCCGCAGCAGAATATTTTTTGGAGAAGATTTTATCAAAAGGTGTCGAAAAACCCGTTCTTCAGGGAGGTGATATAAGGCGCCAGATTGCTTCAGCAAGAGGAGGATGTCAATTTGCAAGAACAAGAAATAGAAGCTCACAATAGATCAATAGAACTCCGTAGTTACAAGAAAAAGCGTAAATAAAAAATGACGGATTATCTGTATAACGTATGCTTTGCTAACCTGTTAATTATCTGTTTTTGCTCCTTTTATCAGTTTTTCTCCGCATGATTCGCGTGCCACCAGATACGGCTCCAGTTCAATTTTAACCGGAATGACTTTTTCTTCGGTTTCCAATTCCATAATCAGCTGTTTGGCAGCAACAACACCAAGGTAATGTTTTTGCTGGTGAACGGTAGTTAATGGAATATTAATCATGCCGCTAATTTCCAGATCATCATAGCCGGCAACCTTTACGTCATTTGGCACACTAATATGGTTATCCTGGCAGTATTTCAAGACACCAAGAGCAACTATATCGTTAATACAGAAGATGGAATCTGCTCCCTTGTCAAGTAACGATGCAGCCAGTTTATATCCGCTTTCAAAGGTGGAATCAGCGTAGACAATCTGTTGTTTGTTCTCGGAGAGCCCGTGTTTTTTCATCACATCATTAAAGGCTCTGTGTCGTTCCCTGGTGGTGTGTGTATTTGGGTTTCCCAAAATACAGGCTATATTTGAACATTCACATTTAATCATATGTTCAAATAATCCGTAGGCTCCAGCATAATTGTTGTTGATGATACTTGAAAATCTAGGTGAAATGATGTTGTCTGCCTGCACAACTTTTATTCCCAAATCATACAATTCAGTCAATTCATCGGACATCGCGCTAAGGGAGACTATGATAATGCCATCAACCCTCTGCTGTTCCAGAATCTCTATATTCTGTCTTTCGGTTTCTCTACTTCTTGCCGAATTACACAGGATCATGTTGTAGCCATGTTTAATGGCATAATCGTTTGCGCCGGATGCAATTCGGGCATAATAAGGAGAATTTAGATCCGGTAAAATCAGGCCAATCAGTTTAGATTGTTTTGTAATCAGACTTCTGGCCAAAGCGTTCGGTCTATAACCCATTTTTTTGCTATAGGCTATGATCTGATGGCGTTTCTTCTCGGAAACTCCTTGCTGACCATTCAGTGCTCGTGAAACTGTAGCAGGATTCACCTTTAACGCTTGTGCGATATCAATTATACGTATTGGCATTTGTAGAAAAAATAAGACTGAAATCCTTAAAATCTTTCTTATATGTCCTTAAGTTGACATAACCAAATAACTCCTCCTTATTAAGTCACGTATATAAAGAGGAGTATCTCTTAAAAAAGAAAAGCCAGACAATTATAGTGACTTTAGGAACTCACTTATTTCCTGATCTTGGCAATTTGGATAGAACAGTTCTGCAAATTTAGGATCATCAATTGTGTTCTTAACAAAGTCACGATCCAAACCTTTGAGAACCTCAATTAAAGGCCTGTGCGTGATGGTCTTGACGTGATCCAAAATCTTCTTGTTGCGCTGTTCTGCTTCAACTCTTTCTGGAGGATAGCCACCACCGAAATCATTTACGAACAGTTTCTCAAATGTGTAACGCAGGTTAATCTCGCCGCCCCAGCCATAACCTAATGCATAAGGTAGGGAAATGGCATTGCCAGCATTAATCTGCGTGAAAAGATAAGCGTCAACTGGATTTTCGATATGTCCGCATTCTACCCCAGGGAATGAGTTGCAGGCAAGACAAGCGCCTTCTCCTGTGCCGCACCCGGTTACAACAAAATCAGCAGCCTTCGAACAAAGTAGGATCGAGGTGAGAAGTCCATTCATGACATAGGTGAGACAACGTTTATCCTTTGCTGAATACATTCCGTAGTTATACACGGTGTGTCCATGCTGTTCAGCAACATTCTTTAATTCACGATAAATGATTTCGTTTTTATCTGCCTGTGAATTTTCCAAAACCAAAGCAATTTTCATAGATGATAATTCCTCATGTTAACGAACATTATTGACTGGACAACGCAGTTTTTGTCCATTGACCGCTCTGACAGCTTCTTCTGCAACTTTTGTTTTTAGTTCGGAGGCAGATTCAAGTGAATACCATGCGATATGCGGAGTGATGATAAGATTAGGGGCCTGACGAAGCACACTGTCCTGGGGCAGTGGTTCTTTGATGGTAACATCGATTCCTGCTCCGGCTAAATGACCATCTTTTAACGCTGCAGCCAAATCATCTTCATTGACCAGACCGCCACGAGAAACATTTATGAAGAAAGCTTCGTTTTTCATTTCGTTGAATTTTGTCGAATTCATAAATTTGGCATTATCTGGATTCAAACCGCAATGCAGGGAAACAACATCTGAATTTTTGAGCAGTTCATCTTCAGACACAATTTTGATGAACGATGCAGCTTCAGGATCGTTGGCCAAAGGATTATTGATAACATCATAACCCAGTACGTTGCAGCCAAAAGCATGAACACGTTTGGCGAAAGCGCGACCGATTCTCCCAAGACCATAGACACCGACGGTGACGGTCGACAGGCGATGAATAGGTGCTAACAGGTTAAAATCCCAGCCTCCGTTATGTACCTGGGTGTTGGCTGCAACAGTTTTGCGCACACAGGCCATCATTAGCGCAAAGGCCTGATCTGCGACCTCATTTGTTCCGTAGTCCGGTACATTGCAAATTGCAACACCGCACTCATCAGCGTCCTTAAGATTTACATTATCTACACCGACACCATAGCGTACGACGCATTTTACTGTAGGTAAAGCTTCAAAAACATGCTTATCGAGTTTGGTATACTGATTCAGAAGTACCACAGCTCCTTTACATTTTTCAATTACCTCATCGCCGGTTTTGCACTGAGCAATCGCATAGTCCTTAATGCCTGCCTGTTTGAAGACTGCTTCTTCTTCATTGACATTTTTATGGTCGCAGTCGGTCCACATTATTCGATTAGTCATAAAAAATCTCTCTGTTTAAATAAAGCTCTATCTGCAGAGAAATAGAGCTTTAATGAAGAGTTAAATTGCCTTAAATCTTATGAGCATTCAAATATTCTCTATCCAGCGCAATACCGTGACCTGGTTTGTTGGTTGGAATATAGAAGCCGTTTTCAACCTTTCCTGCAGATTTAACAATACGCAGATCACTCCAAGTGCCGCCGTCAGTCATTTCAGAGTAAGAAACATTTGGTACAGTACACAATAACTGAGCTGAAAGTTCAAACACGAAGTGTGGTGTCATCGGAATATTATGAGCACGGGCAACGGCCGCAATGTCGAGGTAGCCTGTAATACCAGCGACACGACCAAGATCTGCCTGAATGTAGTCAGCTGTACCATTCTCGATGTACATGGCGAATTGATTGAGATTATAAACATTCTCGCCCATGGCAATAGGAGTATTGCTTCTCTCGCGCAGCAGTTTATAGCCGTTAATGTCATCTGATGGCAATGGCTCTTCAATCCACAGCAGATTCAGGTCATCAAATCTCTTAAAGGCACGCAGAGCTTGGGGCAGATTCCATCCCTGATTTGCATCAACAGCAAGGCCATAGCCCGGGACTGCTTCTTGAATCTTTCTGAGTCTCATTACATCCTCTTCAAGATCAGGTTTGCCGACTTTAACTTTGGCACATGCATAACCCTGAGCCTTCCAGCGTTTTACCTGTTCAATAACTTCTTCAACTGACAGGTTCAGATTGATACCTGAACCATAAAGAGGTACTTTGTCACGAACTCTACCTAACAGATCGTACAGTGAGACGTTAAGTGACTTGGCCAGCAAATCCCAGTAGGCGATATCTAAAGCGGACATCGCATGGGTTGTTACACCTGCGCCTCCGACATCGTGAATGTATTTATAGGTTCTGTGCCACAGATTACGAGGTGAAACCTTAAGACCAATTACATCCGGAATAATTTCCTGAATCAGAGCGGAAATGGTTTTACCGCACCATCCTGAAGTGTGAGAAAAACCGGTACCAACCAAACCATTTGATCCATGAACATCTACGACAGCCACTTCAATGTCGGTAACATGGTGGATCTGATCTCCCCATGGGCCCTGCGGAAGTGGAACTCTGCAGGTCATTAAATCAATTGATTCAATTGTTGGAATTTCTACAGTAGACATTTTTAATCTCCTCTTTTTAAATATCTAACCAGTTAATTTAATTGTTTTAAAACTGCATTGACGATGTCTTCCACATCGATATTAAACAGGGTAAATAATTCTTTTGCAGAGCCCGATCTGCCAAAGGAATTAACGCCGATTACACTTACCGGACATGGTTTGTTCAATGCACAGACTTCCTGACAGACTATGCTGCCCAGACCACCGTAAACACTGTGGTCTTCAACGGTAACAATATGACCGGTTGCTACAGCTTCCTTAATGGCGGCTTTATCAATCGGTTTTATGGAATACATGTCGTAAACAGAGGCATTGATGCCTTTTTCTTTGAGTAATTCTGCAGCTTTTACTGAAGCCTCAACTCTTGAACCGATAGCCAAAATAGCAACATCTTTTCCGTCACGGAGTTTGTGCGAACCGCCAATTTTGAAGCTGGTCGTTTCACTATAAAGTTCATTAACCTTGTCGCGTCCGACTCTCAGATAGCAAGGTCCGACGTAGTCAGCGGCTAATTTAATCAATTCTCGTGTTGCAATTGGGGTTGCTGGAACTAACACGGTATTTCCTGCTATGGAAGTCATTACAGCCAGATCTTCAAGAACCTGGTGTGTAGCCCCGTCTGCTCCGCATTCCAGTCCGGCGTGTGTACCCACTACTTTCACATTCAGGTGTGGATAACAGACACTGTTTCTGAACTGTTCGGCTGCTCTTAACGAGGCAAAAACTGCGAAAGTGCTTACAAAAGGTAGCATTCCTGCGGTAGCAAGACCGGCAGCTACAGTCATCATGTTGGATTCGGCAATGCCGCATTCAATGAACTTATCCGGGAATTTGTCCCTGAAAATTTTGGTATAGGTGGCAGCAGCCAGATCTGCATCCAAAACCACTAGATTCTTATGTTCTGGCTCAATTGCTACAAGTGCATTACCATATGCTTCACGATTTGCAATCATTTAGGCTACCTCCAGCTCTGCTTTTGCCCGGTTAAGTTCATCTTGAGTCGGGGCCTTGCCATGCCAGCCGACCTGATTTTCCATAAAGCTGACGCCTTTGCCTTTAACTGTATGTGCAATCACAATAGTCGCACGGTCTTTACAGTTTTTTGCCTGCCTGAAGGCCTGTTCAATCTCCGCAAAATTGTGACCGTCAATTTCCAGAGTATTCAGCCCAAATGAGGAAAAGCGTTCTTTGAGGTGATCAATATTCATTACCTCTTCATTGGTGCCGTCTATCTGCAGACCGTTATAGTCAAGGATAATCATCAGGTTGGCAAGCTCGTATTTATGTGCAAAATTCAAAGCTTCCCAGAACTGACCCTCCTGAATTTCACCATCACCGACAATGGTATAGACACGATAGTTTTTGTGTTGTTTTTTACCTGCCATGGCTATACCACAGGCTGCGGATATGCCCTGCCCCAAAGACCCCGTTGACATATCAATGCCTGGTGTATGCTTCAAATCAGGATGACCCTGCAGGAAACTGTCAATGTGTCTTAGTTTCTTTAACTCATCCTTTGGAAAGAATCCTTTTTCTGCCAATGCTGCATACAGAATCGGACAGGCATGACCTTTACTGAATACAAAACGGTCACGGTCAGGATCATGCGGATTTTGGGTATCAACCCTCATCTCTTTAAAATATAGGTAGGTTATAAGATCAGCACTTGATAAAGCTCCGCCTGGATGTCCTGAACCTGCGCAGAAAATTGCTTCCAAGGCCATATATCTTAGTTTGTTTGCTAAATTCTTTAATTCGTTAGAATCCATTTTTTTTCTCTCTTGTTTAATTGGTGATGCTCTTGTCTAATCATCAAGGTCTGTCCTAGTGGCCACTTAAAAGGGTCGGGAGGAACATGACGATATCCGGAATAAACGTAATCATGAGCATGCAGCCAATCATTACCACGTAGAAAGGCATCATTCCCTTAAGAATAACCTCCACCGGTTCGTTGGCAATTCGCGAGGCAACAAACAGGTTGGTTCCTAAAGGTGGTGTGGTATATCCTATGGCGACGTTGACAATGAAAATCAGACCAAAGTGGATGGCATTCACACCGATTGCCTGAGTAACCGGGAGTAAAATCGGGGCTAAAATCAGAATTGCTGGTGTAGCATCCATAAAACAGCCAACCAGAATCAGTAAACCGCAGATCAGCAGCAGAATAACGTATTTGTTTGTGCTGAAGGCAAGCAGTCCTGATGCTACCATGGTCGGGATCTGTTCTAGGGTTAAGACCTTTGAAAAAGAGGTGGCAAAACCAATGATGATCATTGCCGTACCGGTTGTGGATACTGATGATTTCAAGGCACCAACAAAGGATTTGAATGTCATTTCCTTGTGGAAGAAAACTCCACATATAAAGGCATAGCCAACAGCAACTGCAGCTGCTTCAGTTGGTGTAAATACACCACAGTAGATACCCCCGAGGATGATGATTGGATTTATCAAAGCCCATTTGGCATCCCAGAGAGCTTCGAAGGCTGCCTTTCTGGTAAAAGGTTCTGATGTACCTTTAATGTTGTGTCGTTTACAGTGGAAGTAGCAGTAAGCGATTAAACCGGCACCGATAAGGATACCTGGGAAAAATCCTCCCATGAACATGGAAGTTACTGAAGTTCCGGTTGCAACACCGAAGATAACCATCGGAATTGACGGCGGAATAATTACGCCAAGAGATCCAGCGGCAGTCACCAGTGCCAAAACAAAGCTTTTGCTGTAGCCGAGTTTTAGCATGGTTGGTACAACCATGGTGCCTATTGCCGCTACTGTTGCGGTGGCAGAGCCGGAGACGGCGGCAAAGAACATGCATACTGCGACGGTTACAATTGCCAGTCCGCCGGTTATTCTTCCGAAGAATACGTTACATACGTTCAGTATTCGGGAGGAAAGTCCGCCGACACTCATTAAATCGCCGGCAAAAATAAACAGAGGAATTGCCAGTAAAGGGAATGAATCCACACTATTGGCAAGTGACTGGGGAATTGACAACAGGGAGGCACTTCCGCTATATACCAAGGCACCTAAGGATGAAATGCCGATGGCAATACCAACTGGTACGTTGAGAATAAGGAATAGAGCGAGAAGACCAAAAAGAATTAACGATACCATTTTTGAACTTCCTTACATAGATTCAGTACTTTCTTGATTGGTATTGGCTTTAAGCTGAGAGAATCTCAGTAGAATTACCTGAAACTGACGAATTACGGTAAGTGAGAATCCTGTCAGTGGAGCAGCGTAAACCACCCACATCGGTAATCCCATGGCTGGAGACACAAGGCCAATCTGGTACTGGTTGCTGACCAGCAATGCAGAGTAAAAGGCGACGATTAGAGCCAGGAGCATGAAGCAAATGTCACCGAAAATAACGACGTATTCTCTGGTCTTCTGAGGAAACAGCATCAGACCTGCATCAATCTTGATGTGTCGCATCATCCTGCAACCATATGGGATTCCCATATAAACAAGCCAGACAAACAAATAACGTGCTAATTCTTCAGACCAAGTCAGTGATTCCCCTAACACATACCGAAAGAAGACCTGAACGATAAGGATCGCAGACAGAAAAGTTAATATGATGCAGCACAAATCAACTTCTAAATCTTCGTTAATGAATTTAAGAAAAGTTTTCATATTTACCATTATCTGTAAGAGTAATGAAAATAGAGCTGGAAATTGTTCCAGCTCTTTTTGCGATTAGTAATCGCCCTTTAAAATCTTGTCCAGATATTCAGGGTGAGTCATCTTCTTTCTTACAAGGTCAAATACATTCTTTTCTTCAAGAACCTTACGCCACTGCTGACGTTCCTCATCGGTAAGCTTGGTAACCTCACAGCCATAGTCTGTATAGATCTTTTCTGCAGAAGCATCGATCTCATCACTTAACTTACGCTGCTCTTCTTGATAGGCTGCGCAGGCTTTCAGTAAAGCCTCCTGACATTCTTTGTCTAGACTGTCGAAGACTTTCTTGTTCATAATTAAAGGCTGAACGGTAAAGACATGTTGTGTATAGGAAATATAATGCTGAACTTCATAGAGTTTGTTATAGATCATACCGACATTAGGATGTTCCTGAGAGTCGATGGTTCCCTGCTGCAACCCTGGAATGACCTCTCCCCATGACATTGGAGTTGGGTTGGCTCCCCATGCTTTCCAGGCGGCAATATGAACATCACTGTTTAACACACGCATTTTCTGACCCTTTACATCAGCAGGAACTCGTACGGTGTGTTTGTTGTTCGTGTAGTTACGGAAACCTAATTCCAGCATGGCCATCAGTTTCAAATTCTTTCCTTCTAACTGATCTGTAATATCGTGACCGAGTTTGCTGTCGCAGAGTTTCCAGGCTTCTGCTGGAGTATTAAAGACAAATGGAGCGTCAAAAACATTCATGTCAGGAACAAGATTAGCCAGTTCGGAAGTTGCAATCTGGCCCAGACCGATATCGCCCATTAACACAGATTCGAGAACGACGCGGTCATCACCAAGCATGTTGTTTGGATAGTGTTCAATCTTTAATTTGCCGTGTGACTCTTTTTCTGCTACTTCTACCAGAATTTTAGCGGCATCTACTGAAGATTTGGTAGAAACGTTGGCAAAGCGCAATGTGACCTGATCAGCAGCGTAGGCACTAGGCACAAAAGCGGAAATAACGCCGGCTAAAAGCAAACCTTTTAGTAATTTAGTATATTTCATGGAATATCTCCTCATGTTTTCATGTTGTTATATATATAAATACTAGGAACTAGCATTTAGTTCAGTTCAATAATAGTACCTCATACGTTTGCGTAATGTGACTATATTCGCATTTTGTATGGAATCTTGGAAAAATAAAATAACCTCCTGAAAAAACAATTTTTAATTTATAGAACTTTTGTTTTGTGGTGTCTAACTATCTGTAAGACAAAGTAAAATATAATATCGTCTGTAAATCTTTGGCTTGCGGAGGAAGAAAAAAACTAACTTCCAAAAGAATATCCAAGCGGCAGATTACAAGACTAGGTAAGGAAAGTGGATATAAGAGAGGAACACGCAAATATATTGTTGAAAAGTGTTTTGATATATGTTTAGAAATGGCATTTATATGCTATTTGTATGCGCTATAAGTTTATTGTTATTCTCTTTGTTAAAATTTTGCTCTTAAAAACAAGGATAGAAAACGAGGTTTACCGACGGCTATTAAGTCAAAGGTTTGCGTTGATTTGGGGGCTTGATTTTGACTTCATAAAGTTACCGCCTAACTCTAATCGAAAATTAGATACTAACTTTCGATTAGAGAAAGGAATAAAACCAGAGTTCTTGAGTAAACGCTGTTTTTCCTTTTGGCTCTTCTCATCTTTGATTGCACCTAATACAATGTTAGTTGAGGTGTATCATGCGAAATCTTCCTAGGCGTGTATTTACTACAGCGCAAATCAAGTTTATCGAGGCCGATTATGCCAATTCTCACAACGGTCATACCTATGACCTGATGGAAAAGGCCGGACTTGCGGTATTCAAGCATATCCTGTCAGTAAAACCCAAACCTGATGAGGTCTGGATTTTCTGCGGTAAGGGCAATAACGGTGGCGACGGGTATATTGTTGCCAGCTGTCTTAAAGAGCGGGGATTACGCCACCGTGTGTTTGCGGTGGGGAAACCTCGTCAGGGCACGGAGGCCTCAACGGCCTGTGAGTACTATCTGTCTTTGGGCGGTGTTATTGAAGAAAGACTGCCTGATGAGCAGGTGAAGAAGCCGGATGTGATAGTTGATGCACTGCTTGGTACCGGGATCAGTTCGTCACCAAGGGCACCTCTTGATGACTGGATTTATTTCATCAACAAATGTCATGCCTACACTGTTGCGGTGGATATCCCCTCAGGAGTATGCGCTGATACCGGTCATGTCCCTGGTGACTGCATCAATGCCTCGGCAACAGTATGTATGCTCGGACTGAAACCTGGACTTCTGACCGGGGACGCTGTTGATTACGTGGGACAACTGCTGTTTGCCTCACTGGACGTTGATACCTCCACATACTCCGATGAAGATCTTGAATCTCTGCAGGGAGCTCTTCCTCTTCCGGTATTTTTAAGCTCATATGAATCATCCTGTGAAGACCTGCCTAAAAGAGCAATTTCTTCAAACAAGGGCGATAACGGCAAGGTACTGATTGTCGGCGGTTCTCAGGGAATGGGCGGTGCGGCCATTATCAGTGGTATTGGCGCATTACGGGCAGGGTCGGGACTAGTAAAGGTTGCTCTTGACCCTATCAATATTCCTGCATTAAATTCAGTCTGTCCTGAACTTATGACCGTCAACTACCTTGATGATGAGGCGATAGACAGTGCCATACAGTGGGCCGATGTCATCGCCTTAGGACCTGGATTGGGGCAGAGCAGTCGTGTGCGTGAACTCCTCAACCGGGCCTATGCCTCTGACAAATATATTGTCTGTGATGCTGATTCCCTTAACATCATGGCCAAGGATAGTCCGTCGTATAATGAGCGCAGAATTATTACTCCGCACCCGGGGGAGGCTGGACGACTTTTAGGTGTCTCCACCGAAGAAGTCAACGCAGACCGTTTGATGGCGGCCTACACCTTGCAGCAGCGCTATGGCGGGGTAGTGCTTCTCAAGGGGGCGGGTAGCGTAATCTGCAACGGGAAAAGATTTGTCATCATTGATGAGGGCTCTCCTGCAATGGCGGTTGGCGGTATGGGAGATCTGCTGACCGGTATTATCGCGTCCTTTTTGGGACAGGGACTCACCTTCAGTCAGTCAGTGATCTGTGGGGCGTGTGTTCATGGACGGGCGGGCTTCCTTGCCGGTGAAAAGGAGGGGCCGGTAGGTACTTTTCCTTCTGATTTGAATTATTTTGTAAGGAGACTGGTGAATGGGAGAAGCTGAAATCCTGCTCAAAGGAGAGCAGGCAACTGAGTCTTTAGGCGGCTGTCTGTCAGATATTCTGGTTCCTCTTTGTCTGAAACACTCGCGGGCAGTGAGTGTGCATTTAATTGGCGAGCTTGGGGCGGGAAAAACCACCTTGTGTCGCGGTTTTCTGCGACGTCAAGGAGTTGCAGGTCCGGTTAAATCTCCGACCTACACTCTGGTTGAACCCTATGATTTTACAGGTTTCTCGGTGTATCACTTCGACCTGTACCGCCTAAGAGATCCTGAGGAACTTGAATATATGGGCGTGCGAGATTATTTTTCCAAAATCGCCTGCTGTCTGATTGAGTGGCCGCAGAATGCAGAGGGGATTCTCCCGGCGCCCGATGTGATTATTGACATTTCATATGGAGACGCTGAGCGCACTGTTGTGATAAAATCCAACCTACTGACCGAAGAAGATTTTTGCCACATTAAGAACAAACTTTAAATTAAGTGAAATTATTATCCCGTCTGTGCTGTTTGCTGATGTTCATCATACTTATGTGTGGACATCAAACCTTTGCACTTGAAATCGAAGGAATGCGTGCTTATTCAAATAATGATAAGACGCGTATCGTGATAGACCTCGATGAGAAAGCGGTTTATACCACAGCCTACCATAATAAAGACAACCTGTTTATCATCAGGATTAAAAACGTCAGTGAACCAAAAGTAGCACCACAGGGTGTAAAACTGAGCAATAAAAGCAGTGTCAGCGGGGTGACCCGTGTTCTGGACGGACAGGATGTCCGTTATCTGTTTACGACCAAATCAGGTTATCCACCACAGGTTTTCACACTGGCACCAAGAGCGGACAATCAGAACTTCAGAATCGTGCTCGACTTTGTAAACATCCAGCGCGATTCATCTCCTTCACCGCAGAAAAAAACAGAGCGCGCGCCTTCTTCCTCTGCGAATGCTTCAGAATCTCTGCCGGCAGTACACAGTAATTCGTCTCTGGCAACTCAGGAGCGCGATCTTTTTATCGCCTACAGTACGGAGGGAAAAGACGGCATTCGAAGCATGTCTCCGTCGCAGGCTAAGGAATATAACGAGAAACTTAAGGAACTTCGTGCCAGATACGCAAAACAGCAGCAGGAAGCCAAGGCTGATGAAAAGAAGGCCAAATCTGAGGCCAGGAATCAGACTGCGGGTAAAGGATCGGATACCGTACAGGATTCTGCTGCGCCTCCGGAACCTGTGGAAGTTAAAAGCGTCGATAAACCTTTTATTATCGCGGTGGACCCGGGGCATGGAGGTAAAGATCCTGGGGCCATTGGCAAACACGGAGTCAGAGAGAAGAATGTTACTTTAGCAATAGCCAAAGCTCTTGCCGGATACATTAACTCCAACAAGATTTTTAGAGCCGTGCTGGTAAGAGACCGGGATGTCTTTGTGGATCTTGACAGACGCTCTGAGATTGCCAGAAAGAAAAAGGCCGATATTCTCATTTCGATCCATGCTGATTCAGTGGCCTCAAGCAGTAGTTCTGCGCGCGGTGTTTCCGTATGGGTGCTGTCAGGGAACCGGGCAGAACGCGAAAACAAGAAACTGCTACGTGACAACAAGCAGAACAGACTGATAGGCGGTGCCGGCGAGGTAATCTCAGAAAGTGAGCAGAATCCGTACCTTGCGGCGACAATTCTTGATATGTCTTCGTCGACTTCGCGTTCTGAAGGCTACCTGCTGGGCAACGAGATCCTCAACTCACTGGGCAAATTCACCAGATTAAGAAAGACCAGTCCTATTCATGCCTCCCTTGCGGTACTGAAGGCACCTGATATTCCTTCTCTTTTGATCGAAACAGGATTTCTGTCAAATTCGACTGAAGAGCTGCAACTGTCAAAACCGAACTATCAAAAACAGATCGCCTATCATATCTTCAAGGGCATTGAGGAATACTACAGAAAATATCCGGCTAAGAAGATTGAGACCCGTCGTGAAACTGCACGTCGTGCCAACGCAGGTTCCGTCATAACCGTCAAGAAGGGAGATTCTCTGAGTCTGATTGCCAGACGTTACGGCACAACGGTTGCTGCCCTGCGCAAGACAAATTCACTGAAGAGTGATGTGCTCAAGGTTGGCCAGGAATTGGTGCTTCCTAAATGACCATCAGACGTTTATCAGTTCAACTGGCAAATCAGATTGCCGCAGGTGAGGTGGTGGAACGTCCTGCCTCCGTAGTCAAGGAACTGCTTGAGAATGCTGTTGACTCAGGGGCGGATCAGATCCTCTGTGAAATTGAGGGCTCAGGACGACAGTTAATCCGGGTCAGAGATAACGGCTGCGGCATTCCGGCTGAAGAACTGCCCTTGGCACTGGCACCTCATGCCACCTCAAAAATAGCAACTCAAGAAGATTTGGCCTCTATCAGAACCCTAGGTTTCCGGGGCGAGGCGCTTGCTTCCATTGCTTCGGTAACCAGACTGACCCTGACGTCTAAAACGGCGGAGGAACAGAACGGTTACAGTGTTCAGGTGGAAGGACCTGATCAGAATCCTCTAGTTGCCCCAGCTCCGCATCCTGACGGGACCACAGTCGAGGCGAGGGAACTGTTTTTTAATACTCCGGCAAGACGCCGTTTTCTACGCTCTGACCGGACAGAATTAAGTCGCATCAGAGATGTGTTTGTCCGCTGCGCCATGTCGCATCCGCAAATCGGTTTTTCTCTTGTCAGTGACGGGCGTAGTTTAATTGAGGTCTCCGCAGTTAGGGACGATGATGAATTTTCCGGTCGTCTGTCAAAACTCTGTGGCGGAGAGTTTAAGAATGGGGCGATCAGGGTAGAGGGAAAAAATGATCTGATAAGAGTCCACGGTCTTATTATGCCTCCTCCTGGTCCTGCTGATACGATCCCAGATCAGATCTATCTTTTCTTAAACGGGCGGGCCATAGCAGATAAACTGATATCTCACGCGGTCAAAGAAGCCTGTGCTGAAGCGGTAGAACGTCAGGTCACAGTGCAGTGCGTTCTTTATCTTGAATGTGACCCCCATGAGGTGGATGTTAATGTGCATCCGCGCAAAGATGAGGTCCGCTTTCATGAAAGCAGATTGATTCACGATACGGTAACCGATTTTGTATTTGCGGCACTGAAAAACGCCGGAGTCGGCGCGGACTCGGATTCTGCATTATCTCTTGCACCTATGCCGCAGGAACAGGCGCAACTCTTTGACAGCAGGAGTAAAGAGGAGAGCAAGGTCAATGCTCAGAGTGATGATTTCCCTGCCGGACTGGGCGCTTTTATCTCGCCTAATGAGGTAACTCAACACTCAGCCGTTTCTGATAGCGAACCTAAGGCAGATTTTACCGATCAAAGAACTCCTTCTCCCAAGGTTTCTCCTGGCAGTCGTGAAACAAGACAGCGCAGTACTGAGAGTTTCAGGAATAGGATTAATGCCCAGAATTTTGCCGAGAGTATTGATGTAAGTGCCTACACTTCAAAGTTTGGTGCTGAGTCGGAGTCTGAGCAAGATTGCAGTGTACCTGCCTGCAGTTACGAGATTATTGACGAACTTTCAGAGCAGGTTTTGTTTGTCAGGCAGAAGGGTCGGTATTTCCTCGTCAATATTGAATCTCTGGCTCGGGAACTTGCCGGTGAGGAATTTATGAGACTGGTTAAAGAGCATTCCGTTGAGAGTATATCTTTACCGATGCCTTTTGCCATAAAGGCATCAGCAGAACTTATCAAAGGACTCAGGAATTCGCAGAGTGCGGTCTCAAGATGCGGTTTTGAATTAAAACTTGGTCGAACGGTAATTGAGATGCATAAGATCCCAAACCTCATTAGGGACTGTGATCTGGCAAGTTTTACCAACAAGGCACTCAGTCTTATTGCCTCCGGTGCCGGAAAAATCGATTCCGGGGAGTGTCCGGTGCAGCTTGCGCACCTGTTTGCCGGAAGCAAATCGTGGCGCTATTACGAGAAGAACACCCTGCTCAACAAGGCAGGAGAACTGTCTCAATATACACAAAGGCAGTGTGGAGTGAGGGAACTTCCTCTGGCAAGATGGGGGATGGAACTTTGAAAGGCGCCCTTGTTATTCTGGGACCGACGGCTTCAGGGAAAAGTTCTTTAGCCCTGAAAATAGCTTCAGTCCGCAGCGCGGAGATCATCAGTCTTGATTCGGCCCTGATATATAAAGGGATGGATATCGGGACGGCCAAACCTACGGCAGATGAATTGGCCTTGGTTCCTCATCACCTTATCGATATCATTGATCCTAGGGAAACATATAGTGCCGCTCAGTTTCGCTCCGACTGCACCCGTCTGGTCAGGCAGATTGAACAGGCAAATGCCCTGCCTATTATCTGTGGTGGTACGATGATGTACTACAAGGCCCTTGTTGATGGTCTGTCTCCTTTACCGACGACCGATCCAAAGATACGTGCGAGTATCGCCAAAGAAGCAGAACAGGTAGGCTGGGTGGCCATGCACAAAAAACTTGAGCATATTGATCCTGTTCTTTACGCAAAACTCAGTCCAAACGATAAACAGCGTGTTTCAAGGGCGCTGGAGGTTTTTGCCATGACCTCACGTCCTATGAGTTCTTTTTATGCGCAAAAGGGCAGTCAATGTCCCTTCCCGAGACGTGAGGTGGTCCTGCTGCCTGAGGATGACCGCCAGAAACTGAGGGTTAGTATTCGTGAGCGTTTTATGCAGATGCTGTCACAGGGGTTTGTCGACGAGGTCAGAAGACTGCGCGACAGAGGCGACCTGAGTCTTGATTTGCCTTCCATGCGTTGTGTGGGCTACCGACAGGTTTTTGAATATCTGGAGGGAAAATGTTCAGAAGAGGAGATGATTGAACGCGCGGTAATAGCTACGGCCCGTCTTGCCAAACACCAGATGACCTGGCTACGTGGCGGACTGAGTTCTGACCGCGATCAAGAGGTGCCAAGACTGGTTTTACGCCCTGATGATCCTGACCTATTCGATAAAGTGCTTTCTTTTGTCGATAAGGTTTCCTGAGGTAGGACTCCTACAATCCTGCCAGCCTAGACTTTATGAGTTCGCTGCAAAAAGAGCACTGCTTTGCACTTTTTTGAATAAATTTAAACAAATTATCGTCTTTTATCATCATTTACCCGCATTTTGAATTTATACTATATAAGCGTTTCCTTTCAGAATACAGAAGACTGGTTACGCGTAATTGGCACAATAATCAAGACAGGTTTGTTATCCTTGGGCGTGCGCGCAATACGGTATGACCTGTTAAATCATCTGCTCTCACAGGGCGGAGAATGTCAGCATAACAATATTATAATTATCAAAAGAAGGAATTATTATGGCTAAGCTTCAATCACTGCAGGACCCTTTCTTAAATGCCTTGCGTAAGGAGCATGTTGTCGTTGCTATCTATCTTGTGAACGGCATTAAACTTCAAGGACAGATTGAGTCATTCGATCAGTTTGTGGTGCTGTTAAAGAATCAGGTCAGCCAGATGGTTTACAAGCACGCCATTTCTACCATTGTTCCAACCCGTGCAGTAAACTTCTCTCAGACAGTCGATGGGGATGCTGAGATCCCAGCAGAAAAAGACAACAACTAGTCGTCGCAAATCATTCCCTGGAGACCCCAGGGATGATTGGTCTGTATCTTGGAACTATACGGATAGTTCTATGTTTCTGTATCCATTATCAAAATGCGCCGTAAAAGGGGCTGGCTAAAAAGTATTGTCAGCCTCTTTGATTACTGTTCTTGAATACTCTGCGGTTAACTCCTATAATTCTCTGCTAAGATAAGTTTCGTACGAGTGTTCAGGTTTTATTGGACATCTTTTGCTGCAACCCTCTTTTGTACACTGATTTCCTGTGTTCTGTAATTCCTGATTAGGCATTTTTTCTGAAGACTGTTGTAGAAAAAGACAGTAGCATCCTATCAGTAGAGTAAGTTACATCAGGAAGAGCATTTGCTGTCGGGTTTTATTATTCTTTTTTGATATGACTGATCCTAAGTTTGATATTAGTTTTCACCGCGAATATCTTCACCCCCGTTATATTCCGTCATGGCTGGGAATCGGAATTTTGGGTATTCTCGCCTTTATTCCTGCAATCGTAAGAGACTTTGTGGCTGACATATTGAGTGGCCCCGTCTCGAAATTGAATATTTCCTTTAAGAAACGGGTATTCAATAATTTCACCTATGCTTTTCCTGATTATGATGAGATGCAGAAAGAAAAACTCTACCGTGATTTTGTCAGAATTGGTTTGAAGGTCATTTTAGGCTACGGGGAGATGTTTTTCAGAAGTCGCAGTCATATCAGAAAAACCTATATGATTACTGGAAAGGAATATCTTGATGAAGCGCTGGCGCAGAACAGACCGGTAGTTTTCCTGGGATCTCACTCGTGGGCTGTAGATCGTGGCGGGATTATGCTTGCCGCCTTAGGTTTGACTGTCTGCTCTCTGATGCATACCTCAAAAAACAAAGTTTATGACTGGTTCATGAACAGGATGAGATTAAAGTTCGGGGGCAAAATTTATGAGCGCAGTGCCGGAATAAAAGCGGTGATCAGGGCCTTGCGCGAGGGATTTCATGTCTCTTTCTATCCTGATGAGGATTTGGGACCTAAGAGTGCGGTGTTTGTAAAATTCTTTGCCTCTCCTAAGGCCTCTTTGGTTGTTGTGCCGAAACTTGCTGAACATGGTAATGCTCTGGTGGTACCGATGTTCTCAGCATATAACGAAGAACACCACAAGTTTGAGATTATTTTCGACCGCTATTTTGACAACTATCCTTCAAAAGACATCAAGGCTGATGTGCGCAGAATGAACGAGGCTATTGAGAATGCCTTAAAAGGTCGCGAAGGTCAGTACATGTGGTTTTTGAAGTATTACGTGACAAGACCGGAAGCAGAAGAGGATCCTAATTAAATCTCATGCCTGATCTGACCTTTGAGGCCCTGGGGAAAACCGTACTGGTCCATGTTGAGCTGCCTGATGAGGAGTCCCGGGAGGACGTCAGCGAACTTGAGCGTCTGGTGGAAACAGCAGGTGGAGAGATTGCCGAGGTTATTATCTGCCGACGTGACGCCCCGGATCCGAGCACCTTTATCGGCTCAGGAAAGGTGCTTGAAGTTGACGACTGCGTAAAGAACACAAATGCTCAGACGGTAATTTTCAACAGCCGGCTGTCTCCTGCCCAGGAAAGAAATCTTGAGAAAATATTCGGTATAAGGGTAATGGACCGTATTGCTCTTATCCTGCTGATTTTTGCACAGCGGGCGAGGACATATGAAGGAAAACTGCAGGTGGAACTTGCCAGACTTCAGTATGAACAGGCAAGACTGGTGCGTGGCTGGACCCATCTTGAAAGACAGAAGGGCGGTTTTGGATTGCGTGGTGGTCCTGGCGAAACCCAGATCGAACTGGATAGACGAGCCCTGCGTGAGCGTATAGCTGCTATCAAAAGAGAACTGGATACCGTGGAGCGCAGGCGCGGACAGAACCGCAATCTGCGCCAGAAAAATGCAGTTCCTCAGGTATCTTTTGTGGGCTACACCAATGCCGGCAAGTCAACGCTTTTCAATACATTGACTGCAGCGGAGGTATATGTTGCCGATCAGCTCTTTGCCACGTTGGATCCGACTCTCAGAACTCTGAATCTGCCTGTGATAGGCAGCGTGGTTTTTGCCGATACGGTGGGATTCATCCGTCATCTGCCTCACGATCTGGTGGCGGCCTTTCGCGGGACTTTGGAGGAAACTGCACAGGCAGATCTGCTGCTGCATATTGTTGATGCCTCTGATAAAAGACTTGCGGATAATATTGAGGCGGTAAACAGTGTTCTAAAGCAGGTGGGCGCAGAAAAGGTCAAGACTCTGCTGGTATTTAACAAGTCTGATCTGGTTGAGAATTCGTCCTATGAACTTGTCCGTGACGACAGTGGCGCACCGGCAAGAATTTATGTGAGCGCAAAGACGGGAGCGGGACTTGATAAACTTTTATCGGCAGTAAGTGAACTTCTGTCTGCCAATATAGTGGCATTTACTGTTAAGATAGACAGTTCTGAAGGTAAGTTGCGTGGCAGACTCTACTCTTGTGGTGCAGTGACACGTGAAGAATACGGAGAAGACGGTTTTTTACACCTTGATGTTAGAATAAAAGCCTCGGATGCGGCGAAAATTGATAAGACCTGCGACGGAGCTCTGAGGAGAGCCTGTGGTCTTAAGAAACTGCCCTGGCTTGCAAACGACGATTTTGATTTTGATTCTATTGACTGAGATATTAGTTTTATGAAAGAAGTCAGAGACTATATGGGCTGGAATGCTCCTGGAAGCGGACCTTCCGGCAATGACGGCGGTAACAACAGTAACCGTAATGACAATAATGACCCATGGGGACGCAATAACCGCAGCAATAACAATGCGTTCGATATAAAGCGTTTCATGGATGAGTTAAAGAAAGCCCTGTTTGGCAAAAGCGGAGGGGCAGGCAGCTCATCTGGGGGAAAGAAATCCTTCAGCACCATGCTTTCTCTGATTCTGCTGGTGGTATTGGGTCTGTACGTTTTTTCAGGATTTTACACGGTACGAGAAGCCGAGCGCGGTGTTGTACTGCGTTTTGGCAAAATGTACAACGTGGTGGATCCGGGATTGCGCTGGAAGTTCACCGGTATTGATACGGTCAATGTGGTCGATATTGAGCAGGTGCGGGCCATACGTTCATCAGGAACCATGCTGACCCAGGATGAAAATGTCGTCATTGTGGAAATGGATGTGCAGTACCGTATTTCCGACCCGGTCAAATATCTTTATTCGCTGACTAACCCTGATCAGACTTTGCTTGAGGCTACCGACAGCGCTTTGCGTTTCGTGGTTGGTCACACTCTTATGGATGACATTCTGACCTCAGGACGTGAAATGGTAAGGCAGAGCACCCGTGAACTGCTAACTTCGATTATCGAGCCATACAATACTGGCTTATCCATTGTTGAGGTAAACTTCCTGCCGGCCAGGGCTCCGGATCAGGTTAAGGCGGCATTCGACGATGCCATTGCCGCTCAGGAAGACGAACAAAGATACAAGAGGGAAGCTGAGGCCTATGCCAATGAGGTTATTCCTCGTGCGGACGGAAAGGTACAGCGTATCAATCAGGAGGCGGAAGCCTACCGCTCACAGGTGGTCTTAAAGGCTCAGGGTGAAGTGGCCCGCTTTGAAAAGGTTCTTCCTGAATACAACGCAGCGCCGGATATTACCAGAAAGCGTATTTATCTTGATACGATGCAGGAGGTTTTAGGCAAGTCGCAGAAGATTCTTCTTGATACCCCTGAAGGTTCAACTCCTGTGCTGTATCTGCCTATTCCTCAGCAGAATATGCCGAATGCAGAGCAGGCAAAAACTGCTGCGGAGAATACCCAAAGAACTGACAATACCTCTGATGGTTTCACGGAAAGCTCTTCGGTAGACAACTCTGCCTCGGATAACGGCAATCGTTCTTCGCAGCCGATTTATCCTCCATTGAATACCTATCAGCCTGCAAGGAGATAAAAATGTCCAGATCTTTAAATTTGCTACTGGCTGTAGTTGTGGTTCTGATTTTTGTTGCCTTTAATACGATCTATGTCGTAAGTGAAGGAAACGTTGGTATCGTGACCCGTTTCGGCAAGGTGATCCGTGATGCTGAAGACAGTGAAAAACTGAATGTCGTAAAACCAGGTCTGCACTTTAAGGCGCCTTTTATTGATCAGGTCAAGATTATGGATGCCCGTATCCAGACCATCAGTTCAAGTGCTGATCGCTTTGTAACCTCGGAAAAGAAGGATGTCATCATCGACTCCTACGTAAAATGGCAGATCAGCGATGCTGGAACCTATTATCTGACTACGGCAGGCGGCAACAACCAGCAGGCTGAAGAACTGCTGCGCCGTCGTATTAACAACTCTCTGCGCAGTCAGATTGGTCGACTTACCATCCACGAAATAGTTTCCGGTCAGCACAATGAGGATGAGGATAATCAGTTCGACTCGAACCAGTCCGAGGTAGACAGCGCAGTGGTTGCCTCAAAGCGTGATGAGGTAATGCAGAATGCACTTAAGGATATCGGTTCTTCCGCCAAAGCACTGGGTATCAAGATTGTCGATGTGCGCATGAAGCAGATTAACCTGCCGCCAGAAGTTTCAAATTCTATTTATCAGCGTATGCGCGCCGAACGTGATGCGGTGGCAAAACTGCACCGTTCTCAGGGACGCAAGGAGGCCGAGGCCATCAAGGCTCAGGCAGACCGTTCGGTTATCGTCAAGATTGCTGAGGCAGAAAAAGCTTCCCGCACCTTGCGCGGTGAGGGCGATGCCGAGGCTATAAAGATTTATGCTGATGCCTACAGTCGCAATCCGGAACTGTTTGAGTTCCTGCGCAGTATGGAGGCTTACCGCCAGGCCATGTCTTCAGGCAAGGATACGATGGTACTCAAGCCGGACAGTGAATTCTTCAAGTTCTTTGGTGAAGCAAAAGGTGCAAATAATTAAATTTTGTGCATAAAAGAATATAGTTGTAAAATCCCACATTGCGTGGGATTTTTTTAGGCCTGAATTTTTGGAACGAGGATTTTTAAATGCCTAATAATGTAATAGTGCTTGGTACTCAGTGGGGTGATGAAGGCAAAGGTAAGGTTGCAGATTTACTTACCTCCAAGGCTAATATTGTTGTCCGCAGTCAGGGTGGTAATAATGCCGGACATACTCTGGTGGTCGGGGACAAGAAGGTGGTGGTAAGACTCGTTCCGTCGGGAATTCTCCATCCTGAATGTCTGTGTCTCATAGGCAGCGGTGTGGTAGTAAATCCGGAGGCTCTGTTTGAAGAAATCGCAGAACTTAACAAGGCCGGAGTACCAAACGTTGAGCAGCGCATTAAAATTTGCGGAGCCAGCGCTCTGCTTCTCCCTGTACACAAGTCAATTGACCGTGGCGCTGAAAAAAAACGCGGTAAGAACGCCATAGGTACCACCGGACGTGGTATTGGTCCTTGTTATGAGGATAAGGTTGCGCGTCGCGGTTTGAGGGTAGGTGACCTTTACGAGATGGACAGATTTAGAGAAAAACTCAAGGATCTGCTCGAATATCGCAATTTCATGCTTAAGAATTTCTACGATGAACCTGAGGTATCTTTTGACAGCGTAATGGCGATGATTGAACCTCTGCGGGAAAGACTTCTTGCGATGGTAACCGACGTGGCGGCGGTTATCGATGAGGGCAGAAAACAGGGGAAGAAGATTCTGTTTGAAGGTGCGCAGGGAACATTCTTGGATATCGATTATGGAACCTATCCTTATGTAACCTCCTCAAACACAGTGGCAGGAGGCTGTGTCACCGGTTCTGGTGCCGGACCTCTGGCCATTGACTATATCCTCGGCATAGCCAAGGTGTATACCACCAGGGTAGGTGGCGGTCCATTCCCGACCGAACTTAATGATGCGGTAGGCGAAGGCATTCGTGCCCGCGGAAAAGAGTTTGGTGCGGTAACCGGTCGTCCTCGTCGTACCGGCTGGTATGATGCTGTGGCTATGCGTCGTGCAGTGATGATTAACTCACTTTCTGGTCTTGCACTTATGAAAATGGACGTGCTTGACGGTATGGATGAAGTTAAAATCTGTATCGGTTATAAACGTCCTGACGGCGTAGTCTTAGAACTGCCTCCTCTTGCTGCCTGTGAGTATGAGGGACTTGAACCTGTTTATGAATCAATGCCGGGATGGAAGGAATCTACCTACGGTGTTACCGAATACGGTAAGTTGCCGCAGAACGCCAGAAACTTCCTGAAGAGACTTGAGGATTTGTCAGGCGTAAAAGTGGCCATTCTCTCTACCGGACCTGAACGCGATCAGACTATTTATCTAGATGATCCGTTTGCTGACAGATAAAACTGCCATAAATCATACCCAGGTCCTTAAGATCTTTTTCTTTTAAAGCCTGGTTGGTTCACGATCTGCCACAAAAGTAATGGCAGATCTTTGAGTAACAATCGATCTCGCTGAGATGGCTTTGAGCGTTTACAGCATAGAGCTATCTCACCGAGAGGTTCTTTAAAACTTGATATATAGTTGATCTGTTTCTACATGCAAAGGCAAATAAAAGTTTTTCATATAGGACATTGGATGTATGGACCTTAAGTAAGGATAAGTCATCAATCTTATGCCTTATCATTGTCTTCGCTGCGCAATAAGTCTTTATAAGCGAAACCAGTAATGACAGTAAGATAAAAATCAGAA
>JAGBLM010000034.1 GCA_017635415.1 Succinivibrio sp.
CAGAGGTATGAGCAATGAGTGCATCTACCTTTTTGAACTTAAGTATCTGACAAAAACAGAGGCTGCTGATAAGAGCAATGAAAACTCAGTTAAAAGACTCATCAAAGATGCCAGTGAACAGGTTTTAAGATACCAGTCAGCTCTCGATTTTAAGGGCAGAAATGTCAAAGCCTATGCGATGGTCTTTGTTGGACCTCAGTGTATTTACTGTAAACTTCAGCACGAGTAACTGTGGTCAGACCTTATTTGTTCTTGTAAAGAATAGGCAGATTATTCAATGTGATATGTGTGTATGGATGGTAAGAAAGTTTTTTTACTTAAAATTATTCAAAGTCTTTGTATATTTTTAAGTAGAAAAAAACTTCTTGATTATTTGTCCAATTACATTGGCCTTGAGTAAGTAGTCAAAACCTAAGATTAGAAAAAGGAAATCCCTGATGGTGCTGATAGGATTTATTTTCAGTTAGTACCTCCGGATCATCCGGAGGTCTTTTGTTGAGGCGAGAAGTCTCTAAGAGTGGGCTAGAGTTTTATTTAAAGCACTGGTATAGCTTGCCTGATTGATGTATCTTGCCGTAGCGTCAGCAAGAGGTGATTGGTCAAAACAACTTACTGTACCAAGATGGCAGGTTGGTCCGTCAGGACGGGCCAGAACAAGGACGGTGTCTTTGTCACAGTCTATGGTAATCCCTCTTAAATGCAGAAAATTACCGCTTTCCTCGCCTTTGGTCCACAGTTTCTGTCTGGTGCGTGAGTAGAAGGTAACAAGTTTAGTATCAATTGTTTTCTGCATAGCTTCTCTGTTCATGTAGCCAAGCATCAGAACCTGTCCTGTCTGGCAATCCTGAACAATTGCCGGAATCAGTCCGTCAACCTTATCAAAATCAAGTTCGTCAATGCTCTCAAAGCCATGTACAAAGTTAAGCTTTTTATTAGTCACGGATACATACTCCTTTTGATTTCAGATAATCCTTAAGTTCTGGGATATGAATGAGTCCTTTATGGAATACAGAGGCAGCAAGAGCTCCGTCAGCACCGGCAATATCAAAAGCCTCACAAAAATGCTCCATGGTTCCAGCTCCACCTGAGGCTATAAGCGGTACCTTACAGATTTCTCTGACCTTTTTTAACTGCTCAAGATCGTAACCTTTCCGCATGCCGTCCTGATTCATCATGTTCAAGGTAATTTCACCGGCGCCACGCTTCTGGACTTCCAAAACCCAGTCTAAGGTACGCCAGCTGGTGGTAACGGTACGACTGACATCACCGGTATACTGTTTGACGAAATAGTCATCTTTTTCCTTGTCATAAAAGGTATCAATTCCTACGACTACACACTGAACACCGAACTTGTCAGAAAGGCGTGTGATTAGCTCAGGATCAGCAAGAGCAGGGGAGTTGATTGAAATCTTATCTGCACCATAAGCTAGAATGGTCTGCGCATCCTCCACGCTTTTGATGCCGCCTGCAACCGCAAATGGAATGTTGATTACCTCGGCAACCTTAGCTACCCATGACTTATCGACACGTCTACCGTCTGAGGAGGCTGTGATATCGTAGAAGACCAGTTCATCAGCACCTTCGTCAGCATAGCGTTTTGCCAGATCAATAATTGATCCCATAACCTCATGGTTACGAAACTGAACACCTTTAACTACTACGCCGTCACGAACATCAAGACAGGGAATTATGCGTCTGGCCAGCATTTTAAAGCCTCCTCTACAGTGAAACGGCCCTCAAGAAGAGCTCTACCTAATACAACCGATTTTGCTCCTGCCTCTGCCACGGCTTTGATGTCATCAAGTGATGAAATACCACCTGAGGCAATAATATCAAGCTGAGGATATTTCTTTGAGAAGACGGCGTAAAGGGAGTTATTGGCTCCTTTCATCATGCCGTCACGACTGATGTCGGTAACCAGAATATGCTCAATATCATAAGGCAGGAAATGGCGTAGTACCATATCAAGAGTAGTATTGGATGTCTTAAGCCAGCCGTGGGTTGCAACGTAAGGTATGCCATCAGTCAGACGTACGTCAAGTGCAAGCGTAAAACGGTTAGCGCCAAACTTCTGAACCCAGCCGCGAACAAGTTCCGGATGTGACACTGCCATAGATCCTACCACGACGCGATCCACACCAATGTCCAAAAGATTTCTGATATCGAAAGCAGATCTTATGCCGCCACCGGTTTCTACAGGCACAGGACATGATTTGACAATCTGTTTTATTAGAGAGTGCTGTCGACGAGTCGGATCTTTAGCACCGTCAAGATCAACAAGGTGTATGTATTTTGCACCAGCTTTGGCATGGTTGGCGATCCTTGAAATCGGATCGATATTGAAAATGGTTTTTCTGGCATAATCGCCTTGCTGCAGGCGTACTACATGTCCACCTGACAGGTCTAAAGCCGGAATAATCACTCTGACTCCTCAAAGTTGTGGATAAAGTTAGAAAGCAGTGTGGTACCCACTGCTCCTGATTTTTCAGGATGAAACTGAACGCCCAGAAAATTATGATGACCAGAGGCTGCGGTAAATTTTTCCCCGTATTCGCATTCGCCGATGGTGAAATCCCCGATATCAAGTGCGAATGAATGGTCGAAATAGAAAAACGCATCCTGTTTAATACCGTCAAACAGAGGGTGATCAGTATGCTTTACCGTATTCCAGCCCATATGAGGTAGGGTAAGTCCACAAGTCTGCAGTTTGTGTACGTGGCCTTTAACAATACCCAGTGTCATCTCAACGTTTTCCGTTGAGCCAAGAGGAACTTCCTCACTGTCAATAGCCTGAATCTGCATGCCAAGACAGATGCCGAGCAGCGGTTTTTTGGTATTTAAAATAAAATCTCTAAGATTATATTTTTTGACTCCGTTCATAACGGAGACAGCAGAACCAACGCCTGGCAGAATCAGCTTATCGGCAGAGGAGAGCTCCTCCAGATTATTTGAAATTTCAGGATTTACGCCAAGACGTTTTATTGCCTGATTTACTGAATTAAGGTTGGCTGAGCCGGTATCGATAATACAGATTTTCATCGCCATCTCCTAAAGACTGCCTTTTGATGAAGGCAACTCATCGCCATGTCTTACCAGCGCCTGACGCAGAGCTCGACCGAACGCTTTGAACAGTGCCTCTACCTGATGATGGGCGTTTCCTTTGGAAACGTGCATATGAAGTGTCAGTCCTAAGGCTACGGCAAGAGACTCAAAGAAATGAGGTACCATCTGTGCTGGCATCTGACCGACCTTATCACGTGAAAACTCAGCATCGAATGTAAATTCTACGTGAGGTCGTCCGGAAATATCCAAAGCAACCATCACGTCATCAGTGTTCAGATTATCAGAGAACACTTCCGCATATACTTCATCCATAGGCAGAACAAAACCGAACCTGCCGATACCTCGTTTATCACCTAAGGCCTTAAGGATAGCCTGACCTAAAACAATTCCGGTATCCTCTATGGCATGGTGCTCATCAACCCACAGATCTCCTTTTACCTTGGCGTCAATAGAGATACCGCCATGAGTGGCAATCTGATCTAGCATGTGATCAAAGAATCCCATGCCGGTGTCAAAATGACTGAGGCCTGCATGATCGAGGTCAACACTTATCTTAATCTTGGTTTCACGGGTATTGCGTTCTACGGTTGCCACTCTCGGTGCGGAAGAAAGAGAGGAGGCAATCTGCTGCCAGCCGTTAGAGGTTCTGTCATATCTGATGGAACCGATCCCCATGTTTTTTCCCATCGCCATATCAGAATCACGATCTCCTATGAAATAAGAGTGTTCGCGGTCCCATGAGGTATCTTTGAGGTAGGGCATGACAAGCCCCAGTTTTGGTTTTCTGCACTCACAGTTATCATCAGGTTTATGCGGACAGATCAGGACCTGCTCAAAACGTATGCCCTGACTCTCAAGAGTATTGACAATAAGTTCGTGAGCGGGCGTAAAGGTATTAAGGGGGAAGGATTCAGTGCCAAGTCCATCCTGATTGCTGACCATTACAAGACTGAAGCCACATTGCTGCAGTTTTAGAAGTGCCGGGATGACAAAAGGTTCAAATACTACCTTATCTGTGGAGTCAATCTGCTCATCATAAGGTTCGGCCGCGATGGTGCCATCACGGTCAATAAACAGGTACTTTTTCACTGAATGCCTCTTACGCCTGAGAATTTGCAAATTGAGTCAGATAGCGCATCAGTTCCTCAAGTTCCAAATCCGAACCGATGGAAATTCTGATACAGTTTTTGAGTCCTTTCTTGTCCTCAAAGGAGCGAAGAATAACACCCTTCTGGGCCATGGCATTAAAGACGGCAGGACCATCCTTGAATTTAACCAGCAGGTAATTGCCGTTTGATTCAAAAATCTTTTCCACAATCGGTAAAGAACGCAGTGCAGAATCAAGAATATCACGGCGTTTAATGCATTCGGCTACTCTGACCTCCATCAGGTTAATTCCGCCTGATGCCAGAGCCTGCTTGGCAATCTGGGCTACCGGATCACATACCGGATAAGGGTCAATGACCTTGAGCATGGCCTTGATTATTTCAGGATTGGCAATGGTAAAACCGCAGCGGATACCGGCAAGAGCAAAAGCTTTTGACAGTGTACGAGTAACGATAAGGTTATCATACTCATCAACCAGCTTGGCAAAGTCGTAGCCTTTCCTGGCAAACTCAATGTAGGCCTGATCAAGGACGACCAGTGTATCCGGCAGAGCCTTGAGAAGTTTTTCAAGCTCCGCTTTTTCAAACAGAATACCAAGAGGGTTGGCAGGACTGTCGATAAACACAGCTTTAACGTTAAAGTCAGCTTTGTTTACCGCCTCCAAAATCAGATCAGCATCCAATGTGAAGTCTTCGTGACGTTCAGCGTAGGCAACTCTAACATTGTTGGTGCGGGCAGCAACCTCATACATGCCGTAAGTTGGTGGAGCAATTACTATGCCTTCATTTTCCTGCTCTACGAACGTTCTAATAATCAGACCAATTGCCTCGTCAGATCCTCTTGAAACGAGAACATGGTTATACTGTACTCCGATATAATCGGCAAATCCCGAGACAACCTCTTCAGGCTGACAATCCGGATAACGGTTAAGAGTGGTTGAATTGAAAATATAAAACTCACTCTTTGGAGATTCGTTAGCATTAAGGAAAGTATGACCGTGACCACCGATACGACGAGCAGACTGATAAGGAACCAGTTTTTGAACGTGTTTGGCAATCAGTTTTGATAAATTCATAATTACTCCTTAAAACTATTTATTCAAAGCGCTGACACGCACTGTTACAGCATTTTTGTGTGCGCCTAATCCTTCAGCATCGGCAAGAGTTTCGACAACAGGGGCAATAGCCTTAAGCCCTTCTGCGCTGGCTCTCTGGATAGTGTAACGGCGACGGTAGTCTGCTGTACCTAAGGCCGAATAGGTGTGCGCATAACCATATGTTGGCAGAGTGTGATTGGTACCTGAGGCGTAATCCCCCAGTGATTCTGGGGTAAATGCCCCCACGAAGATCGACCCTGCATTATGTAAAAACGGTATCAGTGCATCAGGGTCCTCGACCTGAAGAATAAGGTGTTCCGGTGCATACTTGTTTGAGACGGCAACAGCATCTTCAAGTGTTTCGACAACAATAGCAGTACTCTTTGACAGCGCCTTGTGTGCTATTTCTTTGCGTGGCAACTGTGTAAGCTGTCTGTCGACTTCAGCCACTGCCTTTGTGACAAATTCTTCACTGTCAGAAACCAGTATGACCTGTGAGTCGGGTCCGTGCTCTGCCTGAGACAGCAGATCGGCGGCCACAAATGACGGCTGAGCATTATTGTCTGCAATAACCAGAACCTCGGAAGGTCCTGCCGGCATATCAATGGCTGCACCGTTCGGATCGTTAGATACAAGACGTTTTGCCATGGTTACAAACTGATTGCCAGGTCCGAAAATCTTCAGAACCTTTGGCACTGTTGCGGTGCCATAGGCCATAGCAGCAATTGCCTGTGCTCCTCCGAGATTAAAAATACGTTTTACTCCGGCTTTTCTTGCTGCATAGATGATTGCATTCGAAATAGGTGGTGGCGAACAGAGAATGACCTCTGCGCATCCTGCTACCTGGGCTGGTACGCCAAGCATAAGAGCCGTTGAAACCAGTGGTGCGCTGCCTCCCGGTACATACAAACCTACTGAATCAATAGGGTGGGTGGCGGTCTGACATACTATGCCAGGAAAAGTTTCAAGTTCGACATGATCCGTGTTCTGAGCCGCATGGAAATTTTTAATATTTTCATATGCCGTATCAATGGCGTTTTTCAGGTCAGGACTAAGGTCTGAGCAGGCTTTTTCAATTTCGGTTTCCGTAAGTTCGAGAGAATCTCCCTCGTAATGATCCAAATTCTTTGAAAACTCAAAGAGGGCGCTGTCGCCCTCTTCACATATTCTGCTGATAATGTCTTCAACAATAGTCTGAACTTTGGTGCTGGAAGTCTGAGCAGGGCGTGTCAGCACAGACCTTCTCTCATCTTCTGAAAGATCATTCCAGAATTTAATATCCATTTGGAGTAATCCTTTAATAAATCCGATAGTTACTAATCAAGCATTTTTTCAATAGGTACAACAAGAATGGAGGTTGCACCAAGCTGCTTTAACTGCTCAAGGGTTTCCCAGAAAACCTTTTCTCGCGAAACTGCATGCAGAGCGACACGTGTCGGATCACCTTCAAGTTGTATAATTGACGGGTTTTCTGCTCCTGGCAGAATAGCGGTGATCTGCTCAAGTTTATCTTTTGGAGCATTCATCATAATATATTTGCTTTCAGCGGCAGCCATGATACCTTTAAACCGCTGGACCAGTAGATCGGCAATTGCCTGTTTTTCAGGGAATAAAGGCTGATCTCTCTGGATTAATACCGCTTTTGAGGTATAAATGGTTTCGACCTCTTTAAGACCGTTCGACTGTAATGTTGCACCAGTGCAGACAAGATCACATATTGCATCGGCAAGCCCTGCGCGAGGCGCCACTTCAACACTGCCTGTCAGCAGTACAGACTTGTAGTTAATCCCGTGCTGTTTCATGACGCGTTTGAGCAGGAACGGGTAGGTTGTAGCAATCTTTTTCCCTTCAAGATCCTTAAGTCCGTGCCATTCAATTTCACTAGGGATAGCTACGGAAAGACGACAGTCTCCGTAGTTTAATTTCATGACTTCGGAAAAACCTGTGTCCTGACCGTCAACTTCTCGCTGCATGGAGGTCTCTTCAAGTACATTCTGTCCAATGACGCCCCAGTCCACGACGTGATCCATTACAAGTCCTGGAATGTCATCATCACGTACACGCAGAATGTCGATTGGCAGATTTTCGGCATGGGCGAGCAGATGGTCATGACTTTCAGCAAATTTGATCCCGCTGTTTCTGAACAGTTTTTCTGTTTCTTCGGTAAGACGACCAGACTTCTGAATGGCAATGCGCAGACGATTTTTGTCACTGCCTTTGATTTCGCTGCATGCTGAACAAGTACTCATTTGTTTCTCTTTTAAAAATAAAAAATAAAATAAATCAAAATGTTATTTCTTGGAATGCCTTACAAAAACGATGAAGATTCCCAGAATTCTTAACTATAGCACAAAACAGCAGTTTACATAGAACTGAGGTTTTATGATCCATTTCGTATCACATGGGCATTTAAGACAGATTTTTTAAAGTGGTACGTAAATATTTCTGCTTATCTGAAACAGCTAACTCCTTAATGAATCAAATTTTTTCATAAATTTTATCTTGATTTTGCCGATAATTAGGTAAGCAAGGTAATGGAGGTGCCATATGGGACAGGAAATTATTTATTCAGTCCTGACGCGTCCGACACTTAAGCCGTCAGATCTTGTGTACAGACGCAGGGTAAGTTCTGCTGATGCATCAGAACGTTCGTTGAGTGCAACTGTTGAAGATGAAGAAAAAAATCAGGAGACTGTACAATCGGATACACATGACCTTACGCTTCTTGCAGATGATGAAGATGAGATTTCTGTGTCTGAATACAGGGTAGATGAAAAGGTATAAGAAAAAGGTCGTTATTTCAAAGGAGGGACTGTAAAGTCGAAAACATTTTCTGTTGTTTCTGTTCATTACCAAATTGTGCCGAAAAGCCCCTGGCTTCAGCCATGGGGGATGAAAGGCACATAGCTGTTATGATATAATTAGCAGTGTTTAATTGTTAAACTGCTATGAGTTATATAATATCTAAGTAATGAAATACAAATCAAA
>JAGBLM010000035.1 GCA_017635415.1 Succinivibrio sp.
AAGAAGGAGGCGTACCTGCATGCATTTTTCAGGAGGAATCAACCGACCGCCCTATGAGACTGCGGCAGTACCGCGAATATATCACGCGGGCATTTTAGGAGGCCGGTGTGGACGACCTGTACATCGGCGTCGAATGCGGTCTGAACGATATCCTGGAAAAATTGAACAAGGGCTATTCCGCTGACGATACCAGAGAGCAATGCCTGCGGCTGAATGCTGCCAGCATCGGACACTGCGATCTTCTGATGCTGGGAACCGCAGGCAAAGGCAGAGGGCTGGATCTCCCTGACTGCTATTTCTGGGCGCTCCACCCGCTGGATTCCGTTAAGATTGATGGAATACTCCGGGAGGAAAAACAGCAGATGCTGGATGCGCTGACCTGGAGTATTGAACATGTGAATGAAAGTCGAATCAACAGGAGCTCGAGAGTCGGGACCTTGTGACGAACAATAGAATAAGAAAGACAGATTGAGGGGCGTATCCGTACAGGCGGAAGCGCTCCTGTTTTTATGGAGGAACCATCATGGCAGCTACAAGACTGATACCGCTTCATGCGGCAAAATGACATACGGTTGCACAGAGCTTCGGTGACAGAACGGACTATGCCAAGAATCCGGAGAAGACCGAAAAAGGCGAACTGGTCACGGCCTATGGCTGTGATCCCATCACGGTAGATGAGGAATTTATACTGCAGAAACGCCTGTACTTCCAGGTGACTGGCCGCAGCAGGACGGATGACGTGATCGCCTACCAGATCCGCCAGTCCTTCAAACCCGGGGAGATCACACCGGAAGAAGCGAACCGTCTCGGCCGGGAGCTTGCCATGAGGTTTACCAAAGGCAAGTACGCATTCATCGTGGCGACGCATACGGACCGGGCCCATATTCACTTACAACAAAGAGCATGATCTCTTATTATGAGAATGACCACGGCGATATGAAGCAGAGCATGATTTCAGAGTTTGCAGATATTCTTGGAACGACTGTTGAGTATCTTGTTTGTGGAGTTATCAAGACTCCTGAGCTGCATGCAGATTCTGTTGAGCTGCTGAAATTGTTTGGAGCAATGGATGAGAAGACCAGGCAGATTATGTTGGTTCAGATGAGACCCAGTTGCAAGATTTTAATCTTCTGGAGGGGTGAAAATGCGATTGAAATGGCGTTCTTTGCTGTTTCGCGTGACTATACAGAGAAAAAATCTCTAAATAAGCAAATGTAATATTGAATTTTTACAATAGAAAGCCTATAATTAAAGAACACCCTGGAAAGGAGGCGCTTATTATGTTGGTCAAATTATCTGTAGAGAACTTTAAATCGTTTGATCAAAAGGAAGAATTATCAATGATTTCTTCCAGTAAGATGCAGGGAAATAAGAGCCATCGTGTGAAAATCAAGCAGACGCAATTGTTGAAGAATGCAATTGTTTATGGAGCAAATGCTTCTGGTAAATCTAATCTTGTTGTTGTATTTAATTTTATTAAAGCTGCTTTGATGGAAGGACTACCTGTTGGTTCAGCAAATGATTTTTGCAGGAACAGACAGGAAAATAAAAATCGTGAAAGTGTATTTGAAATCCAATTTACTGTGGGTGATACCTTTTATGCATATGGTTTTTCTGCAATACTCAGTCAAAGAAAGATTACTGAGGAGTGGCTGTATGAATTGATGCAGGATGGCAGTGCGCATCAATTGTTCTTAAGAGAAGGAGGAAATGCACCGATTCTTGGCGAAAAAGTAAAGCTTTCTTCAGCTGAGAAGAGTAGATTCAGTGTTTATTCAGAAGACTTTGCAGGCCAGGATACACAATTATTCCTGACTGAAATGAACCGAGGAAAGAAATATCCTGAGAATTCCAAGCTGATATTTTTGGTAGAAGCCTTCAGCTGGATCATGACTAATATCATCGTCATCAATCCAAACATTGGTATTTCAAATACTGAAGCATACTATAATGATGAATCGTTGGAGAACATAAGCAAACTGATTCAGACTTTTGATACCGGTGTTACCGAGATAAAAACAAGGCAGATTACCATAGATGAGATGGGCAAGATGATCCCCGCAGAGGTTGTTCAGGGAATCTTTTCGCAGTTGAAAGCTCAGCTTCAGATGAGTAACCTTCCAAGCATTCAGATGACCTGGAGAGTTGAAGGTGGTTTCTTTAATATTCGCATTAAGGAGGGAGAAGAACCTGAGATTTCTACTCTTGTTCTTAAGCATGGCAAATCTGTTTTTGACTTTAATTTCTCTGAGGAATCAGATGGAACAAAGAGATTGTTTGATCTGATTGATATGCTCCTTACAGAACGACCTGATACTGTATTTGTTGTTGATGAGTTGGAGCGCAGTTTGCATCCGATGCTGACAGAACATTTTCTTAAACTTTTCATGGAAGCTCATGATGGTGTAAGAATGCAACTTGTATTTACTACACATGAAGATACAATAATGGATCAGAGTCTTTTCCGTAGGGATGAGATATGGTTCGTTGAAAGAGATGCTGA
>JAGBLM010000036.1 GCA_017635415.1 Succinivibrio sp.
AAGAAAAATCCCCTGCGTCCGTTAATAAAAGCAACTGGGGCAGATTAGCAAAGAGCAAGCCCTGAAACGAAATTTATAATCCGCAGGAGGATTTATTATGGCTATCAATGTAAATACCAACGTATCATCCTTAAGAGGTCAGGCTTCCTTAAACAAGGTTAACAACAGCCTCAATACCACTTATACCCGTCTGTCAACCGGTCTGCGTATCAACTCAGCAAAAGACGATGCCGCAGGTCTGCAGATTTCTGACCGTTTAACCTCACAGATTAACGGCTTAAATCAGGGTAACCGTAATGCCAACGATGGTATTGCTATGGCACAGACCGCTGAAGGTGCTATGGACGAAATCTCGTCAATGCTGCAGAGAATCCGTACTCTGGCCGTTCAGTCAGCAACCGGAACCAACACCTCATCTGACCGTGCCGCCATTCAGGCAGAGGTAACCCAGTTATCTGCTGAAATTACCCGAATTGCCTGTCAGACAACCTATGGCGGAGAGACCATCCTCAATGGTGGCAATGCTTCTCTACTTGTCAATGGTAAGATGACATTGCAGGTTGGCGCAAACGACAATGATACCATTACTTTCAGTCTGTCCTCAGGCTTTTCTGTATCGCAGCTTGCAACTGCAGTCGGTGGCAGTAGTGCCGTTCAGGCTGCTGGAACCAATGAAACTGATGATGTTGGTTCTTATTCAAGATTCAAGGTATCAACTTCAGCCAATGCACAGACAACCTTGGGTTTGATTGATAAATTCATTGCGCATGTTGACAAGAAGCGTGGTGATTTAGGTGCGGTACAGAACCGACTTGAATCAACCATCAACAACCAGACCAATATTGCAACCAATGAGTCTGACGCACGTTCAAGAATCCGTGATACAGACTTTGCTGAGGAGGCATCAAACCTCTCATCACAGAACATCATTCAGCAGGCTGCATCAAGCATGCTCACTCAGGCCAACAGCCGTCCACAGATTGCGCTGTCCCTGCTGGGTTAAAAAGTTCTGGTCCCGATCCCTTCCCTCCTGCATGGGGTTGGGATCCAGTTTCAAAAGCCTCGCTTTGCGAGGCTTTTTCATATCCGATGAGTCTGTGTTAAATAAGTGATCAGATTTGGGACTCTAAAGGTGAACTCTGAAAAATGATTAAAAATCCATATATTAGATGATACTTCTGCCTGTTGAACAGCAAACAATATTGATAGAAAAACGTAAAATCACTATAATGTATTTTTTTGAAAATCGGCGCATAGCGTAAATTTCGGGATTTGTTTTTATGCCTTTTTATGATTATCGCTGCAAAAACTGTGAGTTGAAGTTTACTGTACGTCAGAGTATGAGCGGACAGCCTGAAGCCAAGTGTCCCAAGTGTGGCAGTAACCTGGTTTATAAGGTAATGGCTCCGGCTTTGGTATCAATCAGAGGCAAAAGATGTGCCTGCAGTAGTTCAGGTGACGCCGAATCATCGTGCTGCGCTCATTGTCCGCATTTAAATTAAGAGGCTTTTTTCTTTTTTATGTCAATGCGTTCTGTATACTGCGGAGATGTGTCCTTAAAGAATCAGGACAGCTCTGTAACCCTGTGCGGTTGGGTTAACCGCAGACGCGACCTTGGTGGTCTGATTTTTATTGATTTACGCGACCGTAGCGGTATGGTGCAGGTCGTTTTCGAGCCTGACAACAAAGAACTGCATGAGCAGGCCTCAACTTTACGCAATGAGTTCTGTATCTGTGTTACCGGCAAGGTTAAAGCCCGTCCTGAGGCAAACAGAAATATGAAGACGGGAGAGATCGAGGTTTACGCCAGTGAACTTAAGATCTTCAACAAGTCAGCGGCTCTGCCTTTGGATTTCAATCAGGAAAACACTGAAGAACAGCGTCTGCGCTATCGCTATCTTGATCTGCGCCGCCCGCAGATGGTGGATATGCTGGTGACCCGCTCAAAGATTACTCATTTTGTACGCGGATTTTTAGACAGTCACGGTTTTTTGGACATCGAAACTCCGATGCTGACCAAGGCAACTCCGGAAGGAGCACGTGATTATCTGGTGCCATCTCGAGTCCATCACGGCAAGTTCTACGCTCTGCCTCAGTCTCCACAGCTCTTCAAACAGCTACTGATGATCGCCGGTTACGATCGTTACTATCAGATTGTAAAGTGTTTCCGTGATGAGGATCTGCGTGCCGACAGACAGCCTGAATTTACTCAGATAGATGTTGAGACCTCCTTTATGACTTCCGATGACGTTCGTGCCATTATGGAAGAGATGATGAGGGCTCTCTTCAGGGAAATTAAAGGCGTTGATCTTGGCGTTCTTCCGGTTATGACCTGGGAGGATGCCATGGACAGATTCGGTTCAGACAAACCGGATTTGCGTATCGATTTTGAACTTCATCTGCTTGATGAGGCGGTCAAGCACAGTGAATTTAAGGTTCTGTGCGAGCCTGCCAACGATGAGAAGAGCAGAGTGATAGGCTTTGCCCTGCCTGGCGGTGAGAAACTTACCCGTCGAGAGATTGATGGTTATACCGACTACGTTAAGAAAATGGGCGGCAGCGGTTTAATCTGGATTAAGGTTACCGACAAGAGTCAGGGGGCCGCTGGAGTCAAATCATCAATAGGCAAGCATGTATCCGAGCAGGAACTGATGGACCTCGTCGAGCTTACCGGTGCCAATAACGGTGATATCGTGTTCATCTGCTGCGGTGAACGTGTTAAAACCGCATCTGCCATTGGAGCTTTACGCTGCAAGACAGCAAAGGATCTGAATCTGGTCCACGACGGTTACAAGGCTCTGTGGGTTGTTGATTTCCCAATGTTTGAGGTTACCGAAGAGGCTGGTCTTACTGCCATGCACCATCCGTTCACTGCTCCTAAGGACGTGACTCCACAGCAGTTGCTTGATGATCCGTTAAGTGTATATGCCGATGCCTATGATTTGGTGATTAACGGCTATGAATCAGGCGGCGGATCGGTACGAATTTTTGATAATCAGATGCAGCAGGCCGTATTCAAGGTTCTGGGCATTAGTGAAGAACAGGCCAAGGAGAAGTTTGGCTTCCTGCTTGATGCGCTGTCCTTTGGTGCTCCTCCTCATGCCGGTCTAGCATTTGGTCTTGACAGAGTTACCATGCTGCTTACAGGCACTGACAATATCCGTGACGTGATTGCCTTCCCGAAGACAACAGCGGCGGCCTGTCTAATGACTGGTGCTCCTAATATTGCATCCGAGGATGCCTTAAAAGAGCTGGCCATTCAGGTAACAGATCAAGAAGAGTAAGAGTTTTTAAAGATAGTCCTAGTTAGGAGTTTAAATTATGTCTGGTCATTCCAAGTGGGCTAATATCCGTTTCCGCAAAGCTGCTCAGGATGCTAAACGCGGTAAGGTGTTTACCAAACTGATTCGTGAAATTACAACTGCTGCCCGTATGGGGGGTGGCGACGAGAGTAGCAATCCGCGTCTTCGTTCTGCCGTTATTACAGCTCTGGCTCAGAACATGACCCGTGATACCATCAAACGCGCTATTGAGCGTGGTGTCGGCGGCGGAGAGGGTGCTGATCTTGAGAGTTTAACCTATGAGGGTTATGGTACCGGTGGTGTAGCCGTAATGGTTGAGTGCATGACTGATAACCACAATCGTACCGCTTCTGACGTTCGTCACGCTTTCACCAAGTTTGGTGGCAATCTTGGTACTTCAGGTTCTGTAGGCTTCATTTTCACCAAGAAAGGTGTAATCAACTTCATTCCTGACGAAGACGGCAAGATGAATATTGATGAAGAGCAGGCTATGGAGATTGGTCTTGAAGCCGGTGCTGAAGATATCGTCACAAACGAGGACGGCACCATCGATGTCTTTACAACACCAGAGACTTTTGCCGATGTGGTTGATGCCTTCAATGCCAAAAGCATAAACCCTAGTAACGCAGAAATAACTATGGTTCCTGCAAATGAGGTTGAACTTGATGCTGAATCAGCCGTTAAGTTTATGCGTATGATTGATGCTTTAGAAGATCTGGATGATGTACAGCAGGTTTATCACAATGCATCAATTCCAGATGATGTAGAGCTCAACTAACTGCAAAATATTATTTGATTTTTTGTAAATAGTGTCTATAAATTAAGAGTTAAACGGGTTAGATATTCTCTTGCCCGTTTGTGCTTTACAAACTACAGTATCCCGGGATTACTAATACATGGATAATAATTCAGCAAGCTCCGAATTCAAACAGCTTATTGCCCGCGGCAAGGAACAGGGGTATCTGACCATTGACGAGATAAATGATCTGATTCCTCCGGATATTATCAATGGTGATCAGCTGTCAGTCTTTATCCAGACCTTCAATGACATGGGGATTGAAGTCTGTGATACGCCTCCTGAGGCTGATGACCTGCTCTTAAACGGTAATTCCCAGACTGATGCCGAAGATGTTGAAATCGTTGCCAATCAGTTGGATAGTTCAGTAGATATAGGTCGTACTACTGATCCTGTACGTATGTATATGCGTGAAATGGGAAATGTCTCACTTCTGACCAGAAAAGATGAAATTGAGATTTCCAAGCGCATTGAAAAGGGAACCAGCGATTTGCAGAACTGTCTGGTCGAGTTTCCTCTTGCCATGGATGAACTTTTTTCCCGTTATGAGGCTTCCCAGCTTCCTGAGAGTGAGATAAAGATCGGAGATATCATCTCTGGTTTTGTCGACTCTCGTCCAGATGTCGAATTTGATGCTGCTGATATCAGCGATGAAATTTCTGATGAGATTGATGACGGAAGCGATCTTGATCATGAGCTTGCTGAACTTGATGAGGCAGATGAGGATGCTGTAGACACTGAATCTGCAAAAGGCAAGGGCAAGAAGACCAAGAAAGTAGTGAAGAAAGCCAAAGATGTCAAGGAAGATCCTGATGCTGATGAGGATGAGGATGTAGATTCCGAGGATGCTGATTCCCAGAACGGTGAGTCAGGGCCTGATCCTGAGGAAACCAAGCGCAGATTTGCCGAACTGCGAGTTCAGTATGACAAGGTTACAGCCGCCAGACAGAAGAAGACTTCAGCTGGCGACAAAAAATATCAGACTGAACTTGGCAAACTTATCGAACTGTTCTCTTCTTTCAAACTTGTTCCGCAGCAGCTTGAAAGTATGTTGCGTACCATGGTTGATATCATGGACGTGGTCAAGAATCAGGACAGAACAATCCGTGAAACAGTGGTCAAATACTGCGGCATGAAACTTGATGAGTTCAGATCTTACTATTCTGACAGTGGTAAAGAGGCTGATCCAGCATGGATTGATAAGGCCTGTAAGGCAAAAAAGCCTTATGCTGCAAAGATTAAGGAGCATCGTCCGGTACTGGAAAAATGCATCGGTATGCTTCAGGAGATAGAAAACAAGTCCGGTCTTTCTATCAGTAAACTGCGTGAACTGTCCAATCGTTTGATGGTAAGCGACGCAATGGCCAAAAAAGCCAAAAAGGAAATGGTTGAAGCCAATCTGCGCCTGGTGATATCGATTGCCAAGAAGTACACCAACCGCGGTTTGCAGTTTTTGGATCTGATTCAGGAAGGTAATATCGGTCTGATGAAGGCTGTTGACAAGTTTGAATACCGTCGCGGTTACAAATTTTCAACTTATGCAACCTGGTGGATCAGACAGGCCATTACCAGATCGATTGCAGATCAGGCAAGAACTATCCGTATTCCTGTGCATATGATTGAGACAATCAACAAACTCAATCGTATTTCGCGCCAGATGCTGCAGGAAAAGGGGAGAGAGCCAACGCCTGATGAACTTGCCGCCAAGATGGGACTTCCTGAGGATAAGATCAGAAAGGTAATGAAGATTGCCAAGGAACCTATTTCTCTGGAAACCCCTGTCGGTGATGACGACGATTCTCATCTTGGAGATTTTATAGAGGACTGCTCGATAGTTGTTCCTGCAGAGGCCGCAACTTCAGAGAGTCTGAAAAACGCCATTAACGGCGTTTTAGACGAAATGCCGCCTCGTGAAGCTCAGGTTTTACGTATGCGCTTTGGTATCGGCATGCCGTCTGATCATACTCTTGAAGAGGTTGGCAGACAGTTTGGCGTTACCCGTGAGCGTATTCGTCAAATTGAGGCTAAGGCCTTGAGAAAACTGCGTCATCCTTGCCGCTCGCAGGGACTGCGTGGCTTTTTGGATTAAGTGTTCCTCCACACCGAAAAGGGAGAGCCGGAAGGACTGAATCTTTTTCAACACGTACTGTAAAAGGCCTTCAGGGCTTTTCTACATACAGATAAGACCAAGAAAGCAACCGTCAGGTTGCTTTTTGGTATTCCTGTACATCTGCAAGTCATACCATCTTTTGTAAAAATCAGATTCCTGATTCTATTCGCATCTTATTTTATCTTCTTGACAGTCCATCCAATATGATGCAGACCGTGAGTATTTTTCTTCTTTTTTGCTTATAATTTTAACTGCTCAGATTAAGGAAACAGTTTTATGTCAGATAGTACGGTTACATTACTTAATAATCCATACGGACAGGTTTCTTATGCGTCATTTCGTCAGGATAAGCAGGCTTTTGTCGATAAAAGTCTGATGATTAAGTACCTAGATGACAGGGGCATGAGCTACTATCCTGTACTACTGCGTCCACGTCGCTTCGGCAAATCAACTTTTGTGCAGATGCTCAAGTGCTACTACGACATTTTCTATGCTGACCGCTACGAGGAACTGTTTTCAGGCACCAAAATCCATGAGGAGAATCTGCCCACTCATAACACTTATCATGTTATCAATTTTGATTTCTCTGCAGTTTCAACAGGCAATCTGAATAAGCTTTTAACTGGTTTTTTTGTGGCTGTTTCCCGAGGTATCAAAGACTTTATTTTAAGATATCCTGATTTTGTTTTTGACTATTCAAAACTGGATAGAACGGATGCCACTACGCTCTTTGTTGAGTTTGCAATTGCATACAAAGATTACGCAAACAGTCAGAAACTCTATGTCATGATTGACGAGTATGACAACTTTGCCAACGAGATCCTATCTAAAGATTTGGATTTATTCCTGAACATAACCAGCAAAGATGGTTTTTTGAAGAGTTTTTATGCAGCCATAAAGGCCCTGACCAGTGACACTGTGTCCAAAACCTTTATTACCGGAGTCTCCTCTGTATCCTTGGATTCTCTGACCTCTGGCTTCAATATTGCCCGTAATGTAACCGACATGGCCTGCTTCAATGAATACGCAGGCTTTACCGAGGATGAACTTGCAATACTTATCCCTAAACTTGTGGATGTTAAAAAGTTAGGGGTAAGCGTCAGAGACATCATTGCCAGGATGAAACCAGTCTATGACGGCTAC
>JAGBLM010000037.1 GCA_017635415.1 Succinivibrio sp.
AAATCACATCTTATTTTTCTATCTTCTCCACACCTCAGTTTGGTGTTAAAGTCAAAAACATATTTTGAAAGAACATAACGAGCGTAAAGCCCGTCGTTAACTTATTTTTGGACTAAATCTCAACTGCAAAAGTTGAGTTAAGTAATAAACAGTCCTTTTGTGACAGTCACGGCGATGGATCAAATGATATTTGACTTGCAAGTATTTTTTTAACGATATAAAGTCACCTAAAGACAGAATATTATTAGGGAGTTTTTTATGTTTGATTATTCGTCTCTTGCCAACGGTGGACTTAGCAGAATTAAACCCTATCAGGCCGGTAAGCCTATAGAAGAGGTGAAACGTGAACTGGGCATCGACAATGTGATCAAACTTGCCTCCAACGAAAATCCGTTCGGCATGAGCCCTAAGGCAAGAGAAGCTGCTGTTGCCTGTGTAAGTGAGGGTAATTTCTACCCTGATTCAAACGGCTATTACCTCAAGCAGAAATTACATGAGGTATTTGGTTATGATCAGGAGACGATAACACTTGGTGCCGGTTCAAATGAACTTATCAACCTTTTGTTTCAGGCTTTTGTAAACGACAAGACCAATGTGGTCCTGCCTGAATACTCGTTTGTGGTCTATGGCATGGAGGCTACGGTCAACGGTGCTTTGGTCAGAACTATTCCGCTTAAGAATTATCAGGTTGATCTTGATGCAGTGTTCCGCGCTATAGATGAGAATACCCGTATTGTGGCCTTCGCCAATCCGTCCAATCCTATCGGCACCGCTGTCCCGTCACAGGATATGAGGGAATTTGTCAGAAAAGTTCCTCATAACACTCTGGTGGTGATCGACGAGGCCTATAACGAGTTCAATAGCGGAGACGAGACTTATGAGGACTCTGCCAAATGGCTTGACGAATGCGAGAATCTGGTGGTGTCAAGAACTTTCTCCAAAGCCTATGGTCTTGCAGGTTTGCGTGTAGGATATATGCTGGCCAATAAGGAGATAACGTCTTTGTTAAACCGGCTGCGTGCTCCTTTCAATGTTAATATTATTGCGCTTTCTGCCGCTATAGCCGCTATTGATGACCAGGAATTTTTAAGAAAAACGGTGGATAACAACAATAAGGAGCGTCTCCGCTATGAATCATTCTGTAAAGAGATGGGGCTGTTCATGATCCCTTCTAAAGCGAACTTTGTGGCCATAGATTTTAAACCCTATGATGCCCAGAAAATAGCAGGGGGGGCTACTGCACGACGGGGTTATAGTCCGTCCTCTTTTAGGGTACAAGCTGCAGGATATTCTGCGTGTCTCAATCGGTACGCCTGAGCAGAACGACCGGTTCTTTGCTCTCGTAAGGGATATTCTGAAAAAATAAACAGGGGTAGGTTTAAGTCATGAACAGCATAAAGCTGAAAAAGATCCAGTGGATAGACGGCAAAATTACTCTGCCAGGATCAAAAAGTCTGTCAAACCGTGCACTGCTGCTTTCTGCTCTGGCCAAGGGACGAACCAGACTGCTCAACGTGCTGGATTCAAATGACACCAGACGTATGCTGGAGGCACTGAAGAAACTTCACGTTAGACTGGATGTTCACGGGTCAACAGTGGATGTCGAGGGACTGGGCGGCCCTTTTGATGAGGGACTGAACCGCCTGACTTTGGACCTTGGCAATGCTGGTACGGCAATGCGTCCGCTCTGTGCGGCGCTGGCTATTTCAGACGGTGTTTTTGTGCTGACCGGTGAGTCACGCATGATGGAGCGTCCCATTGGTCCGCTGACCGAGGCTTTAAAAGAACTTGGTCTTAATATCGAGTACCTTAATAATGACGGTTATCCTCCGGTTCAGATCTGGGGACATAAGGCTGATAAGCACGAGGTATCAATTGATGGTTCCATTTCCAGTCAGTTTACAACTGCGCTGCTGATGATCGCTCCGGTGATGGGAGGACTTAAACTTCATATCAAAGGAGATCTGATTTCAAGACCTTATGTGGATATGACCATAAAGCTGATGGACAGCTTTGGCTGTGAGGTCAGACGAACTGGGTACAGCAGTTTTGAAATACCTGCGGGCAATTACAGGTCGCCTGGCAATTACTTTATTGAAGGTGATGCCACGGGCGCAACCTATTTCTCGGCAGCTGCAGCAGTTGCCGGCAAGGTGGAAATCTTCGGTATAGGCAGTGAATCAGGTCAGGGCGATCTTGGTTTTCTCAATGTGCTCGAGAAGATGGGGGCCAGGGTTTCCCGTTTTGAGGACTATGTCGTGGTGGAAAAAGGGGAGGGGAAACTCCGGGGCATTGAGATTGATATGAACAATATGCCAGATGCGGCAATGACTCTCGTGCCTCTTGCTCTGTTTACGGATGGCCCTGTAACGGTCAGGAATATCGCCAGCTGGCGTGTCAAGGAGACCGATCGTATCGCGGCCATGGCTGCTGAAATGTGCAAACTGGGCGTAAAGGTTGACAGCGGAAGTGATTATATAAGTATTGATGCGTCAACAAGAAATGATCTCACTCCTGTCTTTGATACCTATAACGACCATCGTATGGCGATGTGTATGTCTCTGGTCGCTCTTGATCGCGACATTGAGATCAAAGATCCTGACTGTGTAAAGAAGACCTTCCCCAACTACTTCAGTCTGTTCTCCACAGTGACTCATTAGGATTCCTTCTTCCTTTGTTGTCTCTTAAGTTTTCTTAAGAGACAAATCTCAAACCGTCAGATCTGTATGTACAGCAAAAAGCAACTGTTTTCCCTGCTTTTGGGGAGGTAAGTTTTCAAAGGCCAAACAGTCTGAGAATTTGTTTTGCGGAAAATAACCGCCGGTCTTAAGCAGATTGAGGTGGAACAGTAAAAAACGACCGTTCCTGAATTTCGACCGGCGGTTGACCGTACTTTTGGTCAAGAAAAAACTCTGTTCAGTATAAATCGTAATGCTTTGTGATCGGTTTTTTTAAAGTCAGTTTTACAAACTGACAGGAAAGATTCACAGTTTGAGACCTGATTTTTCTAATACTTAAGATTACCTGTCTGGATGGCCTGACGCATTGAGGCGGCAGCTTCACCTCGGGCTGTCTGTTTAGCGCCCAAAACTTCCCAGCCAGTATCAGTGAGAATAAGTTGAGAGGTAACAGAGTTTTTCATTTTTGCCTCAATGCCTGCATATTTGATGATGGCATCCGAGGCCCATTCAGGACGATTGATGATCGCCCGTTTATAGGTAACCTTGGTAATGGTGGTGTTTCCTCGTGTCTTAGGCTCGGTAAAACTGACGATGGTGTTGACTCCGATATTACCGACAATCAGAGAAACCTTGCCATCTCTCATTACTTTGATATCGCGCTGGAACTTGCGGTTGAAGTGCAGTTTGTAGCCGTAAAGATTGATGATGTCTCCTCGATAAGTACGGTGCTTGTAGTAGCCGTGCTCGAGGGTGACAATACCTGCTGACTGCAGCAGTTTGGCATAGGTCAGCTGACGGCGGAACATCTTTTTTTCCTGATCGGAAACCTGCTGATCCTGACTTTCAACAGCTTCCAGATCCTGAATTACCATCATTCCCGGTTCAACTGTTGACGGGATCCCTGGGGCCGGGATAAGGGCCTGTTTGGTGGTGAGCTCGCGGTTTAATGCATCTATGAAGTTTTCTGCCGTGGCGGCGTTAGGATCTTTGCATCCTGAAAGCAAAAGCATAACGGTTGCCACTATTGAGATACTGACAACTAAACTGTGTATAAAGTTCAAAACCAGTTTATGCATAACAACCGTACACTAATTTGTCCATCTTAAAGATACCAATCGTAAGAAAACTTAACAAGTTACGTAACGTTTTTTTTTAAACTCTGCGGCAAATTGATTCTTAGTCGAACCGTTCTCACTTTTTAAAGTCTGATGTTCGGCGATCAATCCGTCTTGTGACAGACAGAATATGTATATGAGAATAAAAATGTCCCCGTTGCAGAAAAGCATTAACCTTCTACTATATTAGATCGGCAGGAACATTCTTTTTTTTAGGATGATCTTGCGAATCCTCGGCATTTTAATGCCGAGATGAGAGCAAGTATGCTAGACTATATGCATGAAGGAAAATCTTATATATTCTCGAACTTGCGTCTATGATATACACTATCATGTGGTATGGTCTGTTAAGT
>JAGBLM010000038.1 GCA_017635415.1 Succinivibrio sp.
AGGTTAATATTTCGCCCTACTACTTCAGCAAGATATTCAAGGAGGAGAGCGGTCTTAACTTTATCGAGTATCTGACCAATGTCAGAATAGATAAGGCAAAAGAGCTTTTGTCTGGCACTGATATGTCAATCAAAGAGGTCTGCGCTACCTGCGGATACACAGATCCCAACTACTTTAGTCGCAGCTTTAAAAAGAACGTGGGAGTTACACCAACTGAGTTCAAAGAGAGAAGGTAAAAGATGGGGAAAAAAGTTAAACTACGGGGGATTTCTTTTGTCCTTGCACTTGTGATGGTCATCACAATGCTATCAGGTTGCGGTGGGGAGCGGGCTGACAGCAGCAAGAAGGATAAAGAAGATGACGACAAGATATCGATTGGAATGTGCTTTGACTCTTTTGTTATAGAGAGGTGGCAGAGGGACAGAGATGTTTTTGTGTCAACCGCAAAGGAGCTGGGGGCTGAAGTCAACATTCAGAACGCCAATGGCGACCCTCAGGAGCAGAAAAAACAGATAGAATATTTCATAAAGAGCGGGATGGATGTGATCGTGATCATCTGCATTGACTCCGCCGCCATTGCAGAATCAGTGAAAAAGGCCCAGGATGAAGGGATCAAGGTCATTGCATACGACAGGCCAATTATGGATGCTGGTGTAGATCTGTATATCTCTTTTGACAACGAAAAAGTCGGTCAGATGATGGGAGAAGCCATCGTAAAGAGAGATGTAAAAAATGGAAAAATCCTGATGATATGCGGATCTCCCACTGACTTTAATGTCCCAATGGTGGAAAATGGCTTTAGGAAAGTCATGATGGAGAACAGGAACGACATCATTGATGTTTTTTATGCAGACGGCTGGAAAGCAGAAGAAGCAGGCAACTACGTTTATAAGAACATGGACAAAGTTGTCATGGCAGATGCAATCATGTGCGGTAATGACGACCTTGCAAGCCGAGTGGTGCATGCCCTTGCGGAAAAGAGACTTGCAGGTAAGATCCTTGTTGTAGGACAGGACGCAGATCTTGAGGCCTGCCAGAGGATCGTTGAAGGGACACAGCTGATGACTGTGTATAAGCCTATTGAAAAGCTGGCTCAGAAGGCTGCCCAGTCGGCAGTTATGCTGGCAGAGGGCCAGGGCGTTGAGGACGAGAACCTCTCCCAGTACGATGACGGAACTGAAAAGGTCCCGTATCTTAAGATAGATCCTGTAAGCGTCACTGAGAGTAACATCAACGAGGTCATAATAAAGAGCGGTTTCCACTTAAAGGAAGATGTATATCTGAATGTACCTGGTAAGATGCCATCCAATTGATGGTAGCAAAAAATTGATATTTTTGGCTGTGCTAACAAAAAAATGCTAGCACAGCCTTTTTTATTAAATTTTTGTAAATAAAAATGTGCTGCAATTCATAAATCATTGCTATTTGTTTTGTGATAATTTATGAATGTAAACAAACCAACTTATTTTTAAGGGAGGGTAATCATGAAAAGAAAACTTTTAAGTGGATTTCTTGCAACAGCAATGACAATGTCATTACTCGTTGGTTGCGGCTCATCTGCACCAGCAGCAACAGAGACAGCAGAGGCTCCAGCAGCAGAAGCACCAGCAGCAGAAGCACCTGCAGCTGAGGCAGCAGGCGGCGGAAGAGTAGGTGTTGCAATGCCTACAAAGGATCTCCAGAGATGGAATCAGGACGGCGAGAACATGCAGAAGCAGCTTGAGGCAGCTGGATACGAAGTTGACCTTCAGTATGCATCAAACGACATTCCTACACAGGTTTCACAGATTGAGAACATGATCTCATCTGGCGCTAAGGTTCTTGTAATCGCATCTATCGATGGTGATTCACTTGGAACAGTTCTTGAGCAGGCTAAAGAGCAGGGCGTAGCTGTTATCGCTTACGACCGTCTTATCATGAATTCAGACGCTGTTTCTTACTATGCTACATTCGATAACTACATGGTTGGAACAAAGCAGGGTGAGTATATCAGAGATCAGCTTGATCTTGACAACGCTGCAGGCCCATTCAACATCGAGCTCTTCACAGGTGATCCTGGTGACAACAACACAAGATTCTTCTTCGGCGGCGCTATGGACGTACTTAACAAGTACATCGACGAGGGCAAGCTTGTAGTTAAGTCAGGTCAGAAAGACTTCGATGCAG